>JAYTUQ010000422.1:0-47556 GCA_043744455.1 Saprospiraceae bacterium
TTTATTTAAAAGGGCTAAAGCAACTCAATCTAAATATAAAATAAATTCATCATGAATTAGAAATATTCGTTTTATTCCTAATTTAACAAAGTCAAGTTACTATTTTTGCTTTAAGATTTAGAAATATCAAACGGTGATTTCTTCCCAAGTCCATTTGTCGAAATCACCTTTGTAAAAACTTTCTGTCATATCAATTTTGTTACCTTTAAAATTTGCAGGAATACTCACACCTAAACATCTAAAATGTGATTTACCTGTCAAATCAAGGTCTGAATTTAGTTTTTGCAAATGTTCAACCGTCGTTTTTAATAATTCATTTGCAAAAGGTTTTGTATCGTTGATGCCAACTACGACGAATCGAAATACAATGAACAAAGTCTCTAAAAAAGGTTCATCGAGTGCTAATGTTCTTGATTTTAGTTGTTTATAATATTTGTTCCAAGCTTCTTCTTTGGCGTACCCTTCTGCTGTTGACGAGGCTTTTGCTTCTGCCCAAACGTTGTGCTTATCCTTATATCTCAACCACACATCGACATCTCCAATTTCAATCACTTTGCCATCTAATTGAAATGTTGTAGGTACATTAGTTGGAGCAGATAAATTTGCGCTATAACCTAAAGTCGCACCTTTTTTCTCACTACTTGCAAAATATCGAAACAACAAATGCTCCATAATATAGCCTCTATTCGTTTCAATCGAGAATTTAAATTTAGCTATTATACTGCCTAATGCGCTCATTTGAACTTGTTGCGTTTCGCTATTCCAAATGATTAATTGATAATTAGTCAATGCGTTAAAAAGACGTTGAAGTGGCTCTTTAATATTAAGTCCTTTGAACTCTTGGCTAACTTTCTCATCTACATCAACAAATCTGTTTAATTTATCCTTAAACTCTATTTTTCTGTCGTCTAAGTATTGTCCAATTTTTTGAATATCATCATTCGCCAAAAAATAAGGATTTAAAAAAGGTTTTACTGCTTCCACGACAGCCCAATCTAAACCAAAAGGTAAATTCCCAACCGTTATCAATTCATCACTGTCTTCATACATATATTTCAAAGGTATTTCCTCCAATTGAGCGAATAGAGTAACAAAAGGAATAATCGCTTTATAACCACCTGAAATATTTAAAAGTGTATTGCCTTTTTCTGTATGCTTTTGAATAATCTCTAAAAGAGTATGAAAACCTTCATTTTCAAAACGAATCGCATTTTTCACCTGTAAACCTTTTACGACAAAGCTATTAATGTGAAAAACACAACTAATCTTATGCTCATTTACTGAGGGGTGCTTATCAAACCATTCTTTTATCAATTCACAAGCTAAAACCGACAATACCGTATCTGTTGCCAAAAGAACAACGTCTAAATCTTGTTTTTCTTCTTCTGCAATTTTATATATGGTTTCTATTTCAGCGGAGGCTTTTTCTTTGGCATAAGGTAGCCACAAATCTTCAATTATCCCTAAAATATGGTCAATATCGCTGGTGTATTTACTGTTTTGGCGTTCACTACTTTCAAACTCTTCAATATTTCTGTACTGTGTATCAATAGATTCATAGTCTTTAACAAGCATAGGATAGGCTTTAATTACTTTGTCCTTATTTTTGTAATTATTAAAAAGAGATGCTCCTACTGTTGTTATTATTCTTTTAGTCATAGTTATAAACGCCAAGTTCCGAAATAAGCAATGCCAAAGCCTTGCTCGGATAATTCGTCAGATAATAAGAAACCTTGTTTTTCATTAAGAAAACGCACATCAATTGTTGATTCATAATAAAAAACACTGCCTGCGGGTACTGTTTTATACATTTTTTTTGGAATGCGCTGTTCCATATCGAATCCACCAATTGATTTAGGCTTTCCGATACAGGCTGCAACTAATTTACTATCTTCTTTACCTAAATTTAATTTGGATAAATCAGGTTCACCATCGGTTAAAATAGCATCAGTTGCAAAGTATATTTTGAACCGATTATCTTTAAAATCAATTGTTTTATTTGCAATTTTAAAAGTTCTCCTTGCAATTGAAAGGTTTATAATTTTTCCTTCACCGCCTAATCGTACTAAAGAACTTAGCGTAGAATACCCAATCAAATCAAGATTAACGCCTATTTCAAAATCTTTTCCACGCTTCATATCTGTTCTAAACAGACTCCCTTCATCAGATGTTTTGGTACTATCGTCTCTGCCTATACCGATTTTAGATTCATTTAAAATACTGTCCGTTAATTTATAGGCATGAGTTTCCTCTATTTCATTAGAAAGATATTTTTCAAATTCAGTTGTTAAAATTAACCCATTATCAATGGACTCAACGCGCTCTGAATTTTTGCCTTTTAAAAAATACTTAATCATCTTTTTTGAGCTTGAAAAAATAGCCG
Source organism: Saprospiraceae bacterium (assembly GCA_043744455.1). Lineage (GTDB taxonomy): Bacteria > Bacteroidota > Bacteroidia > Chitinophagales > Saprospiraceae > JAAFJT01. The sequence continues at coordinate 2,384 of JAYTUQ010000422.1, forward strand.
TATTGGGTTTTATTTCCAACATTTTCACTTCATATTCCTTATTCTCTTTTTCACGTTTTATAATATGTTCCTCTTTAGGATACTCCACTAAATCTAAAGGTAATGGTAAGGTTATTTTTCCCTCTATCCGATAATGTATGCCTTTGATAGTCACTTTGCCTTTTAAAGTAGTGGGTAAATTTTCAAATAAAATCCCATTTTCCGTAGCCACTGCCGTCCGCAAAGCACCATAAATAACAGAAGGACTTGGCAACAAATGGCTGTCTGCCCAAGTATCTTCACCCATCGTAAAAGGTTTTCCATCGCGGAAAAAAAGCGTATCCAAAGGTTCTATTCTAATATCCATTACTGATTATTTTTTTTGTTTTCACGTTTGAGGAATAAGGCAATCTTGACAGCTTCCATCCCATTTTCAGCAGCCACACTTGTATGTGTTTTTCTTTCGTCTGTTTTGAAAAGCTGCCAAACAGTCTCTGATAAACATTTTGCTCTTTCTTTGCTTTTTTTATCCTCTTTTAAAGACCTGTATGCCAATCTAAACAATTCTGTTTGAAGCATGAAAATACTTTTATTCACTTTTTCTTTGGTCTTGACATCTGTGAATTCTAATCTTTCTTCTCTATCTATAAGTTCCCCTTTTTCATCTTGCAAATAATAAAATTCTCTATCCAATAGGCGAACAAAGGTTTCTGAACAATCCTCTTCAAAGTGTTTCACTAATTTTTCAAGTGCAAACCATTGTGGCAGTTTTTCATCCTTTAAATCCCACTTAAAATACGCTTCGTGACTTTCGCCTGAGTGTTTGAGTACCGCTATTGCAAAGGCATCTCTATTGCCTTTATCTTTTTGCTTTGCCAATTTCTCCAAATCACGGGCTTTTTGCAGCACAATACTGAGGGGGGTCTTATAATGGGCTACTGTAATGCCCATTGAAAAAGTGAAGTTATCTTTATCTTTCAATGGATATTCGTTTTGCAGCTTTTGATTGACTTCCGTTTTAAATCGTATGCGTAAGGTTTTAACAACATCAAATAAATCATTCAGATTTACAAAACCCAAAAAATCGTCCCCACCTGTGTAGATAACATCAACAGTTTTTTTATTCAAATTGTCATAAATCCATTTACTAAATGACATCAATAAGTCTGAAACTCTACTTTGAAAAACCGCTAAATCCTCGGGTTCTTTTTCACATCTTTGACCACTTAGTAATTGCCCCATTTTATCACCATCAAAAGCGATAATTGCATAGTATTTGTGGTTCAAATCTTTCTTAAATTGTGCTTGAACCTCTTTTGCTATTTTTAACTGTGTTGGGTTAATGATGTCTTTTTCCGTTAAATTTTCTTCAAATAGAAATTGGTCGTCAAAATCTGTTCGCCAATCATACGGGTTTTCAAGGTTTATCTTATCCCAGTATCCATTTTTGACCAAATTAAGACAAGCTACTGGATAATTTGCGCTAAATAACTGTTTGTAACAAGCATATAAATCGCCTTTCTTAGTATCTTTTTCTAATTGTTTAATTTGATGAGACAAAGCCACAGCAGCCGTAGAAGGAAACTCTTCTTTTTGCCCATCATAACGATAAGTTCGTTTGACCAAACTCACCGCACTTAATCCTTCATTAGGTTTAAGCCAAATTCCTGTATTATTACCATCAACGGCTTGTGCTTGCTTTTCTAATAGTTTATTTGTTGTATTTTGACCTCTAAACAAAGCATTTCTTTCACCATCAAGACTGCATTTGCGCCCCGCTTGTTCTGAAAATTTATTGCTAATCAATCTTACATTTTTGAGCGAAGCCATAACAGCCTCCACTTCTTGATAAACCGTAAAATCATATTTTTCAACAGGATAAAACAACCAATTAATATCTAAATGGCTATTGATTTGTTCCCAAAAATCAATTGGTGCATTTTTTTCTACTTTTTTCAGGGCATCTTCTGCCATTTTTTTAAAAGCCTCTTTTACACTATCTTCAATATTTTGCCCTTTTTGTTGTAATTCTTCATCTTTAAAAGTACCCTCAATAATTCCAATAAAGCGATTTGGGAAGGATGCTCCCCCCTCAGTATTTTGAGGAAAAACAAGGATTATTCCTTGCTTTTCTGTAGCTTCTTTCGCTGCTGCTTTTGTCAAGTTGCTTAATATTAAGCTACCTGCATACAAGTCTTGCGTCTTTCTGGCTTGTGCGATGAAAGATTGGACGGGAGCGAGGGTGAAGAGGAAGATGTATTTCATATTTAAAGCATAATTTTTCCTGTAAAAACAGCTAATTCAACAAACCAAAAAGCTTTTTTAAAAAAGTTAGCGTTAGGATAGTTTTCGGCTGGTGCATGTTTTATATTCGGTAAATAAGATTGAATTTGTCTTTGTATAAGTGCTCGTTTATCCACGTTTGGGTAACTTGAATTTAATATAGAATTTCTAACGCCCAAAGCGACATCAAAAGCTTCTTTCCTATCTCTATTAAGTACGCCATTATTATTTAAGCCTAATCTATCAATCACTTTTTGAGCATGTGCATCATTTTCAATCAAAGGAATTAAAATAACCTCTTCACCTCCTTGTTGTCTATACTTAAAATGTTCTTCACAATCGGCTTGTAAAGGATGAATGGAAATAGTATCATCGTCTTTTATTGGTCCACAATGCTGATGTTCTTTTTCATTTTTTTGAATAATCAGCACCTTATCGCCGATTTTTAAATTGTTAATATCGTATTTCTTTTTTAATGCCGTATAGTTTTTGTCATTTACATTCAGTTCTTCGATTTTATCTTTTGAAATAACATAATACTTTGCAACAGACTCTACCGTTTCTTCACTCCCCGCTATAATATGAAGAATGTCCTTAGAACTTCCAAAGCAACAAGCCATAAGGTTATCATAATTGAAAACCAGTCTCTTATTCACATAAATTCCATTCGTGTCTTTAGCACCTTTAGCGGCTAAATGCTCAAGTAAAGTGTTGTGGTCTAAAAAAACACGTCTGCCACAATAACAACAAACAAAGCCCTGCTCACATAATAATATATGTTTAAGTGGTCTTTTGTCTATCATAATTTTCCAAATGGATTCTCCTGACTTCTTGTTATCATCATAAAGCAAATCCAAATATTCTTGATGAGTGCGGTCATGCCCATCATTGTCTTCATCTTTTTTACTGTCCAACCATTCTTGAATAACTAAACGACCTCGTTGGCTAACAGCTTGATTTTTATCAATATAAATCATATTCCTTCAGCTATAAGTTCTTTAAATTCAATTTCTGCCCGTCCTTGTATAATTTTAGGATGTTTGGGGTCAGTAATTTGTTGAAGTTGACGTTCTATTTTCTTTGCTTTTACTAAATCTGAATTATTTATAGCATCAAAATAATCATCGAATAAATCACTAACCTCTTTGGGCATGTAATCAGATAATCCAAAAAGTAAACTCACTATTTTTTCCAAATTTGCACCATAGTTTACAAAGTCAGGCAGTAATTCTTTGACCATATAACATTTTTGGTCTTTAATTACTCGGGCATTTTGTATATGAATATTGCTCAAAACAAAAGGGCTATGCGTCGTCATAATAAACTGTACATTTGGAAAAATCGTCAATAGCTTATCCACCACTTTTCGCTGCCATTGTGGGTGCAAATGCAAATCTACTTCATCTATCAACACAATACCTTTGCCGTTAATAACGCCAATTTTATCATCAGCAACAACATCATTTACTTCTGGATTCATCACTAAAGGAGTAGCATGTAAAAGGCGTAATCCTAAATCCGCTACAAAAGCAAAAAGAGCTAATTCACCTGCTGAAAATTGACTAATTTCAACAAATATCTCAATAATATTACCCTCATTATCTTTTTGCTTTTTGTCCATACCCATTTTTAGTTCCTCATTTAATCGCAGATTACTATACTTAGGCTGTGAATCATCGTTGTCATTCATGATAAATTCAATGGCTGCTCTTATCTTTTGTAATTGACTATCAATCGTTCTAAATTCTGGTGAATTTTTTTTAGGTATTCGTAGTGCTTTATCTTCGTTGTGTTTATACCAATTGTAAAATGGTGTAAATGAGAAACGAGCAGGATTCAGTGCATTACTATAGACCATATCTAATTTATCAAAAGATGTTTCTTCTTTTGAATCAAGCACAACCTTAACACTATCACCTGGGTAATATACTAAAACAGGGATATTGGTTCGTTCAAAATAGTTTTTAAATAATTTTGCATGGTCGTAAAAATATGATTCACTTTTACTCAAATGTTTCTTACTTTCAATAGAAAAGGTTTGTATTGTATTAGCTTCATCATCTCCATGTTCTTCTTCATAATCTTCTTTTTCTTTTTTTCCTTGTTCTTTGAGCGTAGTGATGAGTTCATCCGTTTTAAGATAAGGCTCGCCTTTTACACCATTTTCTATTTCTACGATATAAGTATCTTCTTTTACAAAAAAGACTTCAGTAGAAATTTCGCAACGTGCAGACAATTCTCCTTCTTTAATATCTTTGAAAGCAATAGGCTTTGGTTTGTATCCATCAACACCCAAAGCCGATAAATATGTTTTCAGGTTTTCCGTTATAGTATCTAAAAGAGTCGTTTTACCGCCTCCATTTTGAGCGATAAAAACCGTAAGTTTCTCTTCGAAATTAATTTCTAAATTATCGAAGCATCTAAAATTTTCGAGTTTTAGGCTTTCTAAGGAAATACTATATTCTAATTGTTCTGCCATTTTTTTAAAGAATTGAATTTCTAAAATCTTCCTGCAAACGTAAGTCAATATCTCGATAGTTTCGGTCAGGAATGGTGTTTAGAGATGTAATTACAGGTTTTAAAGAGCCTTTGATAGCTGAAATATAAATCGGTGAAGCAAAACGTCCTCTTGAGGCATGACCTAATGAGGCTTCATAGGTATAAACACTTTTTTCTTTATAGTGATGGGTCGTTTTACTTATTTTCATTAATAAATCATTGTCATGCCGCCCTATTTGTATCCGTTTTATCCATGGATAATATTCCATACTGCCGCTGTAATGGCTATAAATAACATTCTCACGAATCATAAAGTAAGGAGAAAAAATTTCAAGTAGTCTATGAATGTAAGGAATAGTGATGTCTTGTTTCTGCCATTTTTCATTGCTACATTTAACAATATCAAAACTGCCCATGCCCCTGCGGGCACGTTTACCAATATCTCCTAAAACCGAAAACAATTCAAATAAGGCTTGACATTTTGCCATATTCCATTGAGGCGTTTCAACAGGAATAATTAACCGCACCTCAAATATTGTTTTAGGCATAATACAAGGAATTTTATACCCTTTATGTGGAATCGGTGCGGCTGAACTAATATTGCGAATATTTAATTCACTCACATTAATGGTGAATTTACTCCTATTATTATTGTCGCCAAATATCTCGCCTTCTCGTTTTTTTAACTCGCTAAGGCTCAAATGCCCATTCATCGCCCGCCACCAAAACCGCAAAGCACCTTTAATCGAAGGTGCACGCAACTCAGGCGTAGTACCGTCAGCACCAGCCAAGAACATCGGTGTTATTATTTCACATTCAAAAGTTATCGTTTGCATCATATTTTAAAATTAAGGATTGACAATCCAATAAAGAAAAAAAATTTAACGGTTATAACGTGGTTTCTTCATCAATTCCTGCAAAAACCAAACGACAATCATACAATAGCGTCTGAAATGGGCATCTTCTAAAGTCTGCCATGCGTCTAAGTGTTTTTGTAAAAAGGCTTTATCCCATTGTTGGCTGGGTTTTTCTTTTATCATTTTGTTTTTAGCAGTGTCTAAAACTGTTCTTCGGGCATTTTGTAGTGCTTTGTTGTTTAAGTTCAGAACTTTATTCAAATCATGGTCAATTAAAGTATCGTCGTTAAAGGCTAATATTTTGCCTGTTAGGTCATATTTGACAAATTTTTCACAGGTAGCAGAACGCGGGTCTAATTTTTTCAACTGAACTTGACCATTCATTTTACCTTCGTTGCCTTTGGTTTTGTCGCAGTGGTGAACATGCTCTTTTTCTGGATAGGTGACAGATAAACCATTGCAGACACCTAACATATTCTGATAGAGAACACTTAACAAAGGACTTAATTCTTGCGATTCAAAATGTTCAACCTCAATTTTTGGTTTATTGGCTTCATTCAAATCTAAACCAATTCTGCCCATACAGTAAGCACATAAATACCCTTGTTCTTTAAGCAAAGCCTTTTTAAGTGGGTGCTTTTCACCCGTCACTGTATCGTTATCACCATATCCTCTATACGTTGGATAAGGTGTGTCTATTCTAAAACGCCTTAAAGCGTTGGGTTCGTTTTGGATATTTTTAAAAATATGCTTCATCAAGTGGTGTTAAAAGATTTCAAAATAAGATTCTGCACGTATGATTTCTTCATCCATTTCACCCCAATCTATTTTGAGGTTATCCAATATCTTTCGTGCTGCTATTTTATTTTGCTGTACTAATTCATAAAAATCTGATAATTTTTTCTCCGTTTCTGTATCTCGTTCTGGTAAATCAAAAGCGTCTGATAAAATAGAATTAGTATCACGTCCTTTAATGTAAGGTGCAACAGAAATAAGTTGACCGTTTTTAATTATCCTTAAATGCTGTCTATCCAAACCTTTTAATACTTCTGCGCTATGCGTTGTCATCACAAACTGCACCTTAGGAAAGATAGAGCGTAACTTACCTACTACTTTTTGTTGCCAACTGGGATGTAGATGCAAGTCAATCTCATCTATCAAAACAAGTCCTGAACCTTCCGATAATGGATTTATACTGAGGGGGTTCGCTATCACTAAACGGCGTGCAATATCAGCAACCAAAGTCATTAAGCTCCGTTCGCCCGATGACAATTGATTTTCAAAAAGCATAATTTCATCTTTTAGAAAAACAAAATTACCATTTGGGCTTTCTTGATACGTGACTTTTAAATCTGTAAAACGCCGTTGTAATTCATCATTAAGTATCCCTTTTTCGCCAACTAAAGCCTCTCTGATAAAATTAAAAACTTTATCGCCATTTTCCGTTTCTTGGTGAAACTTCCAAATCAACCATTTCTTTAACACTTTAAAATCTAACACATACGTGTCAAGTGCGTGTTCGTACACATCAAAAGGCTCGCTGTACATCAATTCTTTTTCCTCTTTTTGACCATTACTTAAAGGATAACTCGCCAAATAACAAGGATAATAAGCAATGATTGGTAAATTCATTTCACCTAACCGTACTTTTTGATTCAAATCATAAAAAACCTCGCCTTCATTTTCTAAATTAAAACCACTTTTTTGTTGTCGTATATCAAACTGCACACTTAATGGTGATAATGTCTGATTGAAAGTTAATTCATTTTCAAAATTGTTTTGTTTCCAACGAATATCATCTTTGATAAATGGTTCTTTTTGACGAGGTATTTGTTTGATTTGTTCTATAATATAGGACATCATACCCGCTAACCCATCTAAAATAGTTGTTTTACCGCCCCCATTTTCAGCAATGAGGACAGTCAATTTATCATCAAAATCAAGTTTGATAGTCTCAAATTGACGAAAGTTATGTAATACGAGTTTTTTGATACTCAAATCAAAGTTTTCCATATCATTAAAATTAAATCATTACAGAATAGCATTTTTAAATTCCTCTTGTAAAGGTATGCTGATATTATATGGCTCTTTACTTGGAACAGTATTTAGAGTGGTAATTATTGGATAATTGTTTCCTTCTACATCTACAAAAGTTGACACGTAAATAGGAGACGCAAAACGCCCGCCTACTGCTCTGCCAAGAGATGCCCCATAATTATTAGCATATCTTATATCCTTGTGAAACCTATTTGTTACATCCGCAATTTTCAAAGTCAAACTACTTTGTTTACGTCCTATTTGAATCTGTTTGATGAAAGGATATTTTTCATCTCTTCCAAATTTGGATTCAATCCGATTTGTTTGCTCATTTTTAAAGAAATACTGAGGGGGTAACAATTTAAAAATATCATCAATATTATGAGGCATCAAATAAGGTTCAAACGATGTATTATCTTGTTTTATCTGTTTGATTGTTACGCTACCAAAACCTCTTCGGCTTCTTTTGCCCAATCCTCCCAAGACACAAACGGCAGTAAATAATTTTTTTAATGCTTCTATATCAAAAGATTCGGTCTCATCTACTTTAACCGTTTTGACCAATTTTAATTCAATAATTATAGGTGTTTTAATCTTATAACTTGGGGGACGCGATGAATTGCTTTTATGAGGCAATAAAGCATTAGGCTCAATATTACTTTCATCTGGTTGTTCTCTAACTATAATGATAACCTGACTGCGTTTAGAAGTATCGCCAAATATTTCGCCTTCTACGGTCTGAAGCCCTTTCTGAGTAACAACATTACCTTCTTTAATATCTTTTAAAGGCAAATGCCCATTCATCGCCCGCCACCAAAACCTCAAAGCCCCCTTAATCGAAGGCGCACGTAATTCGGGTTTAGAACCGTCAGCACCGTTTAAAAACATCGGTGTCATTACTTCGCACGTAAATGTCATTGATTGCATTCTTATTTGATATTTAGATAAAATGAGGCTCAAAGTTAGTTTTTCTGATGATTTTTCAACAAATTTATCTTTTAGTGCATTCTTTCTCTCATCCTCCTCACAACCCCCAACCCACGACTCGCCCCTCTTCCCAACCCCACAAACTCAGGCAACGACACATTCACTTCAAAATCTAAGGTAAAGACCCGCATCTTTTGTTTGTGTTTGTAGGCGAGCCATTCCTCTTTGGGCAGGTCGGTGATTTTGACCGTAAAGTCTGTATCGAGTTGCCACGATACGCCTTCGGCAAAAGAACTGATTTGATTGTGCAGCAACTTTTCTAAAAAACTCAATCGCTCGACCAAACCTGTGAGTTGTTGGTATTTTTCAAAGTTCTCGACATTGAGGGGTTGCCACTTATGGATGCGATAATGAAAAGAACGTTCCCAAGTGTTGAGGGTGTATTGATTGACATTGAGGTTGGCAATCTTTAGGGGCATGGTTGTGCCGTTGAGGTTAATTGCCCAATCAGATTGACTGAACAGATGATGCGCTTCTTCGATGCCGTGTTCAAGACACAACAGCATGGGGCGCATTTGCCCTTTGTAGGTATCGAGTTTATATTGTATCAAAGGATAGCGATTGTGGGTGCCGCCGTTTTCGTTGTCGTGGTTGTGAAACCAGTCGTGTTCCCAACCGACTTTTAACGCCAGAGCACCCCGAAAGGCAGATAGTTGATAAGGTTGTATGTTAGCATCGAAAGAGACGGCAAGAGTTCGCAGTTTTTTCATTTTGGTATCCTTTATATTATTGCAAGAGTAGTGTGGCGAAAGTACAACATAATTTTATTTTGTCAAATTAAAAATAATAATTCTGTAAAGTTTTTTGTTAATGAAATACTAATACATTTTTAATAAAACATATCGTCTTTTTTGCGACAAAGATGACGTGGTTCATGGCAGCCTATGTGCCACGAAATCCTCTTGGATACTGAAGAATCCTGCGACATTGGTTTCAAACTGATCGTCAATAAAGAATTGGTGGCGCGGATATTAGAATATGGCGATGATGTAGAAGTGATTGGGGTTGCAACTGATGCTTTTGCTGCTATTATGACACAGCCATTCTGACAAAAATGTAAACGATACATAGTTCTTTTGAATAACACCACCACCACCATTAAACAATCTGCAATGAAACGACTCATTTCTATTATTTTTTACTGCTTTTCAAGCATAATAGTATCTGCACAGGTATTGCCCAACCCCATTCTGTTTTGTACGCAAGTGCCAAATCCCAGCGATTTTGTATCAGATATGACAGGCAAAACAATGGTGCATCTAACCAAAAGTGGTAATAATGACAACAATTTGCCTTTTGTCATTAATATTCAATCATTTAAAAGTGGCATTTATACGGCGATTGTTACGATTGATGGGTTCCCCACCCTGCACAAAGTGGTCATCAGTAAATAAAGGAAAGGAGTTAGCTTTGTGGTTACGACAAAGCACAGTAAGCGCAAACTTCAGATAAAAATGAATACATAAGAGGTTGTCTCAAAAGGCTCAGAAAGGGTGCTGTTTTATACTAAAATCGTCAAAACGCCGACCAAACGCCTATTTGTCACGAACTTTAAGCACCCAAAAGGGAGTTATAAATTAAACTAAAAATCATGATATTGAAACACGCTATGTATGTCGCCGCTGCTCTATTTATTTTAAGCGGCAGTTGTTCAAGTTGCTCCTCAAAACTCGAGAAATTGATTGAAAACGCTTGTCAAGATGGCGGCATGTCTGATACGGAAATAGCTACTATCGCCGATGAACTTAGAAAAGACAGACGAGAAGCCGTAAAATATCGTGAAGATGCCGCTGTTTTGGACTATATTCGACAACACAACGGCTGCCTTGAAGCGAAGCCACACACCACCCCCTCCCCGAAAGAATCGGGATTTTCTTCGTCAACAGTATCCAATGGTAAAAAACCTGTCGTGAATGTGTTTATCGAAAATTCGATGAGCATGGATGGCTATGTGCGCGGCACGTCTGATTTCAAAAATACAATTTACAGTTATTTGTCTGATATTCTACTCAAAACCAATGGTTTAGCGGACTCGATGAATTTATTTTATATCAATTCACAACTCATCAAATTCAAACCCGATTTAGCGGATTTCATTGAAAGGCTCAACCCAACAACATTTAGTGAACGGGGTGGCGAGCGCGGTAGTTCTGATATGCACAATGTCTTGAAATCATCTCTTGACGCAACAACTAAAGGACAAGTCGCCATTTTTATTTCAGATTGTGTTTTTTCACCTGGACGGGGTAAAGCAGCGGAAGACTATTTGACGAATCAAAGTATCGGAATCAAGCGCACGTTTTCAGATTTTATTTACACAAACCCCGATTTGTCAACAGTGGTTATCAAACTCAATTCTGAATTTGATGGGACTTATTACGACTTGAATAATGACAAACATAAAATAAAAACACGCCGTCCGTATTATATCTGGCTCATTGGCAAATATGAACATATTCAAAAGTTACGCGACAAAATTGATATTAACTCCCTACACGCCGTTGAAGATTTTTATGCTTTTTACCCCCTCAGTATTGCCGCTGCACCCGACTACCGCGTTTTGAAAATAAATAAAATTGGCTCGTTTGAGGCAGACCGCAACCATCCTCAAAACAGCATTATCAATGCACAACCAGAATCCCGTGACCGCAATGCAGGACAATTTCGGTTTGCGGTCGGTGTTAATTTAGCTAAATTGGGTTTAGCGGAATCGTTTCTCATCACACCCGCCAATTATAAATTGAACAGCGATAAATATGCATTTACCATAGAAGCTATTTCCGAAAAAGAACGAGAAACAGACCCCAGTCTATCAAAATTCAGTCATAAACTGCTGATTGCGACTACTGATTTGCAGCCTACGGAACTTAATATATCGCTTATCCGCAAATTGCCAAAATGGGTTGAAGACAGCAATTCTAAAAATGATGTGAACCAAACAGGCGATGAAATCCACAAAACGTATGGGTTTAAGTCCCTTTTTATGGGCGTTTCGGATGCTTATCGCTCCATGGCAAATGGGCAAGATGATTATTTCAAAATTCATATTTCTATCAAAAAATAACGGCTTAAAAGGCTTCTATACTGAGGGGGTCATCTGAGGTTAGAAAAACAACGATTTATCCAATTCAAAAACAATATATACCCTTATGAAAGATTTTTTTGCACCTATTTATGAACTTTTGAAAGCACTCTACGGGAGCGACTTGGCTGACCATCTGTATGGTTTAGATCCCGCAGGAAGTGGCGATTATACAGCACGTTCGCTTTATGTGACGGTTGGTTTTTTGCTCATTGCGCTCACAGCGTCCATTGTATCGGCTTATTATTTCTTACTCAATAGTCCGCGCTACAATCGGTGGTTTCACTGGGCTGGATTTATGGCAGCGAATTTTTTTATCAACCTCGGCATCGGGTTTTATTTGCCCTTTTTGGATTATGATAAAGGCAAAATAGCACCCGCCATCCGCGATGCGATTGATACAGGACATCTTTGGGGTTTTGGCATGGCGAATGCACTCTTGTCACTTGTGCTGTTTGTGGTGTTGTCTATTATTCTCAAACGGTTTAGCCGCAATTGCTCAACTGTTCCATTCTAAACTTGTGAAAATCAACGAAATATGTCTAAACCAAAATTATTTATTTTCGGTATTGGCGGCACAGGGTCACGCGTTATCAAAGCTTTGACCATGCTTTTGGCGGCGGGGATTGAAACCAATGCCTCTGAAATTATTCCTATCATCATTGATCCACACCTCGGCAATGAAGACTTTCGGCGCACCACCACTTTGCTCGGTGACTATCAAGCGGTTTACAACAAACTTGGCGAAGGGCGAAGAGAAGGTTTCTTTCATACCCGCATCCGCACTTTGAAAGAGTTGGCTTCGGAGGGTGATTTGCAAAATACATTTGCTTTCAATTTGCAGAATGTTCAAAATGAAACCTTTCGCAGTTACATTGATTTTGCGGGTTTAAAAGACAGTAACCACGACTTTGCGGAGTTGCTATTTTCAAAATCTAATTTGGATACTGAGATGGATATTGGGTTTATCGGCAATCCCAATATCGGTGCAGTGGTGTTGAATCAGTTTAAAGATTCAGAAGAATTCAAGCAATTTGCCAACCGTTTTGAACAAAATGACCGTATTTTCATCATTTCGTCCATATTTGGTGGCACAGGTGCAGCGGGTTTTCCTTTGATTTTGAAAAACATCCGTAACGCACAATCGCCGCTTCAAAACCATGAATATCTGCGCAATGCGCGGGTCGGTGCTGTCACAGTCCTACCCTATTTCGGGTTAGCACCTGGCGAAAGCAAGATTGATATGGCGACTTTTATTTCTAAAACAAAAGCGGCTTTGAGCTATTACGAGAACAATGTGAGTGGCAATAATTCGCTCAATGCCTTGTATTATATCGGCGATGACATCAAAAGCAGTTATCAAAACGACCCGGGTGCAGGTGGACAACGCAACGACGCGCATTTTGTCGAATTGGCTGCCGCCTTGTCCGTTATTGACTTTATGAAAATTGATGATGGCGCGCTTCAAACCCAAAATGGGCGTGCGGTGAATCCTAAATATCGTGAATTTGGCATCCGCGACGACATGGATACATTGTCTTTCAATGCTTTAGGCGACTTAACGCAAAAGCAGTTGAAACGCCCGTTGACGCAATATCTATATTTTTCTCGCTATCTGAGGGATGAGTTACAAAATGCTATTAATGTCGGTCAACCGTTCGTTAAGGAAAATGTCCCGCGCATTGACAATGCTTTTACGACGTCTTATTTTTTCCAATCTGTTTTGTCAAATTTCAACAAAGCTTTTGAAGATTGGTTAGCAGAAATGGCACGGAATCAACGTCGTTTTGAGCCTTTTAACCTTTCAACGACCCATATTCAGTCCATGTTGAAAGACATCAAGACAAAACAACGGGCATTTATCGGTGGCGAAAGGCGGATAGATTATCACGATTTTAACGATAAGCTCAACTACTCCGCTAAAAAGAGTTTTCCAACAGCAGAAATCAAATTGTTTGAAGGCTTTTACACTGCCACAAATGCTTTGCTCGCTGATTTTTATGACGGTTTTTGAGGCAAAACGACGGCGAAGTTTTAAACTTTGCCGTCGTTGAACACCCCCTCAGTATTTTTCTTAAAATTTAAAAAGAAAAGCAATTATGACAAAGGTTTTAACACACCATACGGCTGGCAATCAAGATACACATTGGTTTGAATCGTCTGAATATAAAAAAAAGCAAATAGATTCCATTGACCTCAAAGACCCGCTCGGTGGTCGAACCGATATGCCACCGACTTCGGTGCCCAGTCCTTTTGCCCAAATGGACTTGGTTTTGACGGCTTTTCGCAACGCTTCGCAAAAGCGGGATTTATCTAAAATAAGGCACGTAGATTTTAAGCTCATTTCAGATAGCCTTGATATTGGTGAGATTTTCTTCAATTTTGATCGTTTTGTCAACGAAAAACGGGGCAATGTCATAACTGTTTGGGATAAAAACGTCCAACTCAATCAGCTTTTAACGTCTACAAATACACGGCACAAACGCTTAGGTGAAGTCTTGAAATTATACCTTGAACAAGATGCTGCGACTTATAATTTTGCCGATTTTCATAAATTAAACATCATCAAAATTGACCATCGGGTCATTGGCGGCACATCACCCGCCACGCTGTTTTTTGCTTCGCCCAACGATTTGAGTTTTGTCAACATCACCATGGCAAATGGTGAAAAATTATTGGATAACAAACATTGCCACCTATACGACCGCGAGCCTGATTTTCAAAAATATATGTATGCTTTGCGAAAAGCTATGCCTAATTTTCAACAAAAAATGGGTGTTATTTCTGATTATCTCGACCTAAGCCTTGAAATACTACGGAGTCATAATCGTTCGCTTTTTGACGAAATAGTTGATTTGCCGCATAATCATTACGATGACCCAAAAGCGTTTGATACTTTGACGGTTGGCAGCGTGAATGAAAGTGCTTATTTGCTCGACAATATACCGATGCGTAAACGCAAAGCGAGAACAGAAGATGAGATTCCTGAAAGTGATTTTTTGATTCAATCATCAAAATTCAAAGGTAAAAAAACACCACTTGTCTTGCAAACGGGTCATGACGGGCGTGACCGTAACGGCGGCGAATTGAACTATTTTGATGGACAACCTTTTGTGAAATTGCGTCCGCTTATTCCCACGTATTATGACCCCTCAGTACCACTTGACAAAAGAGAAGTGCCTGGCATCGCGGGGGAAAAATATCCTTTTTTAGTCGTTTCGGATTTCCTCGAACCGTACTTGATTCGATTGCCTTACCCCATCAATGCGACTAAGTTTTTTGACGGTAATTTAAAAACCCGACAAGAAGATAAAGATTTCATTCTCCCCATCAAACGCGCCTTTTTTGACTATTTCAACGTCGATGAATTGCAAAGGATGTTGACGCTTGAAACCCGTGAGCAGGGTGGCGTTTTTGTTCGTTTAGAAATCCCGATAAAAAAAGGACAAAAAATTTCATTGGAACGGCTGTATTTACCCGCCGCTAATCCGACTGCGCCACCTAAACCGAAAGAGGAGCAAAATGAAGGCGTTATCATACAACAAGAAGTGGGTTTGACGATTTTTCCTTTTGTAAAGGTCAATGCGCCCGATATAAAACCAGATTATCGCGTTTTGTTGGTGGATAGAGATATTTATCATCACACCAAACACCTTTCGTATAAACTTGATTTTTTCAAAAACGATGGCGATATTGATAGAACAGACTTTCAAGTGCGCGACCGCACAACGAAACATGGCAACGACACCGCCACCACACAGTTTTATGTACTGAAAGACAACTTCGATTATATCCAAATATCAAATCATACTGAGGGGGGGCTATTGGCTCGAGGTATTGTGATTCCTAAGTTTCCTATAAGAAACAATGGCTCTGAAAGATTCACTTTTGCGATTGATTTTGGGACAACAAACACACATATCGAATACAAAACGGCGTCGGTCAAAACGCCGCAACCGTTTGAAATTTCGGAAACCGACCTTCAAGTTGGTACGCTACACGACCCTCGTTTTTATGACGCAGACCGTTCTATCAATGGCACATCGGCGACTGAACTGTTTGACTTTCCACGTGAAATTCTGCCTGAACGCATAGGTGGCAACGGCAGTCTTTTCCGTTTTCCGCAACGCACCATCATCGGCATGCCTGTAGATATGAATGCTTCAAAAGCCAAAGAAGGCATAGCGATTGGCGACTTCAATATTCCTTTTATCTATGAAAAACTGCCTGTTCCGAAATACATCAAAGAACGCACAAATCTGAAATGGTCGAATGCCAATGACGAAGTAGCTAAAAACAGTGTTAGGGCGTTTTTTGAAAAATTGCTCTTTATGATTCGTGCAAAAGTGTTGTTGAATGGCGGTAACTTAGCGCAAACGCGCCTCATAACTTTTTATCCGTCGAGTATGAGCTTTGGGCGACGCAAGCGTTTTGAGCGGGAATGGAAAAAATTATTTGCCCAATATATTAGTAGTGAGAATGAACCGCTCATGTTATCGGAAAGTATTGCGCCGTATTTTTATTACAAAAAAGGTCCTGACCAAGTGAGTGCGAGCGTCAAACCTGCCGTCTCTATTGACATTGGCGGTGGCACGACAGATGTGATTATTTTCAAAAAAGATAAACCGACTGACTCTATTGACCACCCTATTTTACTCACTTCATTCCGTTTTGCCGCCAATGCCATTTTTGGCGATGGCTTGATGGATCCTGATTATTCTGCTAAGGAAAGAAATGGTTTTGTGTTGCGTTACAAGGAAAAAATTCAAGATATTCTTAGAAATGGGAAATTATACGATCTTGAAAAAGTCTTCAGCCAAATTGTTCAAAGCGACACCAAAAGATCTGAAGATGCCGTGGCTTTTTTCTTTTCTCTTGATAATAATCCAAGTTTTATCGCTAAAAGCAGGACATCATTTAGCGAAATGCTGGGCGATGACGACGAAATGCGGTTTGTTTTTGTCGTTTTTTATGTCGCGATTATTTACCATATCGCTCAATTGATGAAGGCTAAAGACTTGGATATGCCCACATTTATTACTTTTAGTGGCAATGGTTCAAGGATTTTAGACTTAATCGCACCCGACGACCAACAATTGCAGGAATTGGGGAAACGTGTGATTCAAAAGGTGTACGGCGTCAATGAATATGACCGCGAAGGTTTAAAAATTCGCCGCAATTTGACGACACCCAAAGAAGTCACTTGCAAAGGTGGCTTGATGCTGACGGAAGCAGAAGAAGAACAGTTTAAGCGCATCTCGCTCGACGACATCAAAACAGTATTTTTGGGTATCGAAAATACGTCGGATACTGAGGGGGTACCCAATATCATTGATGTTGAACATCCGTTAACGTATGACCAACTTGAAGTACAACACGAAGCTGTTTTTTCTGCCGTTGAGCAAAGTGTCAATACGTTTATTGATTATGTTTATGAATTGAATAAGGAATATCCATTTGCCAGAAACTTAACGGTGGGCGGCAATTTTCAAAGTTATCGGACTGAATTAAAATCACAAATCCGCGCCAATATTGCCCGAGGTTGGGAACTCAAACGCAATGAACGGCGCGACGGCGGCGACTCGTCCGATGGCAACAGCAACGAAGTGGAAGAAACTTTCTTTTTCTATCATCTTGTCGAAGCGTTGAATCGTTTGGCGTTTAAAATTCATCAAGATAACCTTTAATGGGAATGACTATGAAAAATCAAATTCTAAATAGGCTAAAACTTGCGTCAAGTTATTTTTATATCAGATACTGTTTATTATTCTTAACAGCAGCCTTCGCTGTGGGTATTTTATCTTGCGATGAAAAAAAATCCGATCGAGGGTTGGCACCCAGTATAGAAAGTAAACCTACTGAAAACACTTATCGAGCCGAAACAAAAGATACGCAACAACCGACGTCTTTTTCGGGAAATGCCAGGAAGGTGGTTTACCTCAATAAAGCAACTTTTAAGGTGACAAAAACCGCAGGAGACACCGATTTGGTACCCCTCAATAAAGGCGTAGATAAATTGTTAAAGATTTATTTTTCCAAAGATGGTAGTGATTTGACGACATTTCTGACGAATCAAAAACATTTTCTAAACCAAGATTATGTGGATGCCAAAGCACTAAATGATGTGCTAAATGACTATGAAAAAGTCAAAATGCAAAATTTAAAGCGTGAAAGTTTTGTCAATTTTGTCGATGCACTGACTTTAGCGAGTAAAAATGCAGTTATACTAAATGAACCACAACAACCCGCTCCTAATCCCATATCTCCTTCCACGTCAAAGGTCATGACGCCTAAACCCGTAGAGGAAGAACCTCTTTTTCCGCCGTGGGCATTGTGGACGGCATTATTAGTCGTTCTTTCAGCTTTTGGTTATTTTGTCTATGATAAATTAAAAAAAGAAGCCAAAGCAGAACAAGAAAAAGAGTATTATAAAAAACAAGCAGCAAGGGTACAACAACAACGACAGGAAGCCGCACAACAGGAACGTGAGGAAAAACTAAAAAAAGATATGGCAGAAGAAAAACAAAAACGCCTCGAAGCCGAACGGGAATTGGCAGAATTGAAAGCCAATACAAACAGTGCAACTATCAATACACTTGAAAATGACGCAAATACAAATGATTTAAGTTTAAATGTTATGTTAAAAGATACAGATGAAGCTGCACCGCTTGTCGTCGCACCCATGTTTGAAATCGCTTATTTGTCATTACCGATGAATGAACTGATTTTTAACAATGCGAGTAAATCATCTGTGGCAATGGTTGGGCAATCATTCTATGAATTTAGCATTAATACAGATGGCACATCGGCAACATTCAAATTTTGGAACAATGCCGATGCCGTAAAACACGCCATTGATAAGCCACACAGCCACATCGAACCAGCTTGTGAACCGATAAATGCCCGCGATTCGTATGCGACGCAAATCGTCACCGTCGAGCCAGGTGTAGCTGTATTGGAAGACAATAAATGGATGGTTAAATCAAAAGCTAAAATAAAATACGTGTTATGAAACTTTTCACCCCCTCCCGATATTGTCGGGATGTTCCATCAGTAAAATGTCGCTTTTTGGCTTGTTTCGCACAGGCTGTATGCGCATTTGCTTTTGGGGTGCTATTACTATTGGGTACTACTTCCTGTGAAGATAAACCATACAATTTAAGTATAAAACCAAAAATTGAAAACGGTCTTTCGAATGACAACTCACCTCAAAAAATCATTTTTTTGAATAAAAATACATTCAAAATAGTGAGACGAGATGGCAGTCGTTCAACGCTGTTCCTAAATCAAGGTATTGAAAGACTGTTACAAATTTACGGTTATTTAGGTTCTAACAATGACTTGGTTCATGTTTTAGAAAAGCATAGAGATTTGTTAAGCCGCGATTTTGCAGATGATATAGCTGTCACAGAAGCTTTGACTGAATTTCGAGCTATCAAATTGCACTACCCCAAAGCTGAAGGGTTTGCCAATTTTATCAATGCTTTGACTCTGACAAGTAAAAATGCCGTTCTACTCGAACAATCTGCTCAAAATCAAAAAATTCCTGTCTCAAAACCCTTAAAACAAGATGATTCAGCTGATGCTGAAACGGATGAACCTGTGATGTCAATTGGGTTATTGTGGTCAATATTTGTCGCTATACTTGCCATCATTGGTTATTTTATGACTTATAATTTTATTGAAAAAGATAAAACACTCGCTCAAGCATTAGCCGAATCGAAAAAGAAAGAAGACGAAAAGTTAAAATTGCAAAGTGAACAAAAATTAAAAAAAGACCCCGAAACAATTGAACATCAGGAAGTTAAACTCGAACTTCAAAGTCTCGAAGGCGAACACAAGTGGATAGAATTAGCAACGACTACGCCTATTTCACACATCGTTGAAACCGCCTATTTCCCTATATCCGTTGCAAAAGATTTTTTTTATGCTGTGGGAAAATCATCTGTGCCGATAAAGGGTCATTCTTTTTATATTTTTACCATTAATCCTGATAGCAAAACAGCCAAATTTGAACTTTGGAACAATGCCGATGCCATAAAACAACTCTTAAAAAAAGGACCCAGTTATCTTGAATCATTTTGTGAACCGCTCAATACGCCTGATATTCAAACCAATAATATTGTCACTGTTGAAGCAGGTCATGCCGAATTGCAAGGCAATAAATGGCTTGTCAAAACCAAAACAGTATTTAAATATGTCTCTGAAACGACCCCCTCAGTAAATGAGCCTATGGTAGTAAAAATAGAGATGGAGACGGCAACACAAGCATCGACGTCTGAAATAGCGTATTTTTCAT
The DNA here is from genome assembly GCA_043744455.1 of Saprospiraceae bacterium. Taxonomy (GTDB): domain Bacteria; phylum Bacteroidota; class Bacteroidia; order Chitinophagales; family Saprospiraceae; genus JAAFJT01. The sequence goes on from JAYTUQ010000422.1 coordinate 22,407, forward strand.
TGCCTATGAATGAGCGGATTTTCAACAATGCGGCAAGGTCTCCTACCCCACTTATGGGCGCAACGTTTTACATTTTTAAAATTGCTCCCGATGGTTTAACAGCTACTTTCGACTTTTGGAATAACCCCGACGCCGTCCAACGGGCTATTGACAAAGCGCACAGTCATATTGATGCGGCTTGTGATATATTGAATGACCGTGATTTAAAGGCAACACATATTATCACCGAAGAATCGGGTTTTGCAGAACTGAAAAATGGTAAATGGCTTGTTAAAACGAAAGCTAAAATAAGGTATCTGACATGACATTCAAGGGCTTTTCTATGCTCCCATAAACGGGAACTCTTCAAAAACAATAAAATTCATTAGGAATGACAACAAAATAAGTTACGCCAATTCAATTTGCAAGGCATTGACTTTCAACGTATTGCATATTCATCATTCATCATTAAAGTATTCATCATTACTTATGGATAAACGCAGTTCAATTTTTTTACTCTTTTTATGCACACTTTTAGGGTGCGCGGATTGTTCATCGTCGGGGCGCAAAAGCCAACGTCGTGACCGATTGACCAATACTTTGCCCAAAATAACAACTGATTTACCTAAAAATACTGAGGGGTCGCAACTGCCGACACCAAATGAAGAAATACGCACCCGCAGCAAAAGCAATACGCCGCAATCAAAAGACCTATCATCCGTGGTTCAACAGGCTGAACCATGCGTATTTGTGGTTTATGCGCTCGATGCAAAAGGCAATACATTAGGACAAGGAACGGGGTTTTTTATCGCTGCATCAGGCATCGGTGTTACCAATCATCATGTGTTTAAGCCTGGTGTTCAATGGGTTATCAAAACTTTTAATGGTCAAACATATCGTGTGAAAAATATCATCCGACAATCTGAGCGTTACGATTTTGTAGTTTTTGAAACCGCTGCACCTGCTAATGTTGCTTTTCCGTATTTACAAACTGCCCAGCAGACACCCCGAAAAGGCGATGAAGTGCTTATTTTAGGCAACCCCGAAGGCTTGGAAAGCACTTTGTCACGTGGTATTGTCTCTTCTATTCGCCCGTTGGACAATCCAGACGATTTGATACAGACAGATGCCGCCATTTCTCATGGATCAAGTGGTAGTCCTGTTATGAACATGTTGGGCGAAGTTGTGGGCATTGCGACACTTAAAATCAAAGAGTGTGAAAATTGCAATTTTGCTTACAATATCAAACTCATTCGTTGAAGATTGCCTACAAAATATCATGTTTTGTATCGTCATACAAGGTCTTTTTTATGTCGTCTCGGTTGTTTCTGATATATTCTTCAAGTGCAGAATCAATCAACGTTGAAACGCTTTTGAACTTTTTAAGGCGTTTTAGAGACATAAAAATCTCATAAATCTCCTCTCTAATCAATACTTTACTGTTGTAAATCGTCTTGTCAGTAGGTTCTTCAATGTCTGCTAAAAAAGTAGATTTTGACAGGGCTCTCCCAACGGCTTTTTTCTCGACTTTTACTGAGGGGGTCGTTTCAGTGGTCGACGTGACGCTTTTTTTAGGACTGTTCTTTTTTTCCGTTATTTTAGGTTCTGATTTTTCTGTATGCGTTCCCTGATTGAGCAACGCTAAAATATCTTTTACATCATTGTCCATATTATTTTCCATGATTTTTAGATTTTAGATTTTTCAATAATTAAATCGAATATTTTTCCAACAATTGTTTTTTGCTCCTCTGTGATGGCAAAAGTGCTCAATCTTTTCAACGCTACACGTTCTGAAATGGGTTTGGTCAAATAACCGAGTGCCGAGAGTTTTTCATCCACCATTTCTTTTAATTCATAATTGATATTTGACCGAATGCGATTGGGGATAAAAATGATGGCTTTGGTGCTGTCTAAACTTTTCACCACATTTGCGAATGTACTTGTTGACACGAATGACCTTAAATCGTAGTCAAATGGACACACAATAACGTCGGCATCTTTCAACACGGGTACAAGATGTGGATCATCTAATTTGCCAGGCAAGTCAATCACTAAGTTGACGGAAGTGTTTTTTAAAGCATTGGCAAATTTCGGATAATCGCTCAATGCCGTATACACTATCTCATACGGATTGCTCATTGTTTCGCCAAATTCTACTTCATAGCGACGTGTTTGCGCAATGGATTTCTGAACATCCATTTCAATAGCAATCACTTTTTTATTTTTTTCGGCTAAATAATTAGCAAAAAGAATGGCTAATGTGGTCTTCCCTACCCCACCCTTTTGGTTACCAAAAACGATTTTCATGTTGACTGTTTTTTAAAAATTTTAATAATCTTGATTGGTTTCTCTTTTTTGTTCCTGAAAACACCTATAACTCCTGCCATAAAACATATTGAACGTCTTTTTTTTTCGATTTAAGCGATTTCAGTCTAAAATACCCACACGAGTTGGCGCGACTTTATAAATCCGACTGTAATTGAAAAAATAATCTTGCAGAAAACTCAATACTTTGTTTTGTACAAAAGTACAATTATACTTTTGTACAAAAAAACAATTGTGTATTTGTATAAAAAAACAATTATTTAAACGAACATAAATACAAAAGTACAGAATGACAAATAAATAAAAGTATAAATAAACTAAAAAATAAAAATACTTTTTGACAAATAAACTAAAATACTAAAATTTAAATAAACTAAAATATATAAGTCTAAAAATACAAATAAACTAAAGTGCAAAAATACAAAAGTCCAAATATATTTTTGTACAAAAATATATTTGGACTTTTGTATTTTTGCTTATACTTGAAAAGTTAGGAAAATACTGAGTACTCTGACCAAAAAGTTCGTTGAAATAACTTTCAAAGGTACAGAGTACCGTTACCGTTTATAGAAAAGTAAAGCAAAGATGCGTTACAAGGTGCGTAGCACCGTCACCATATTTTCTTGCGCATTTAAAATACTAAAAACAAATATATTAAAAACGGTGACGGTGCGACGCACCTTAGGGAAAAGCGAGGTTTGTGGTTTTTCTATAAACGGTATCGGTGCGACGCACCTTAGAAAAAATAGGTGTTTGTTGTCTTTCTATAACCAGTATCAATGCTACGCACTTTGATAATTATTTCAATAACCTTTTTGGTCAGAATACTGAGGGCGCATATTCTCTTTTTATTTTTCTTCTTCATCAGAAAGGGAGGGTGGGGGAGGAGGGGTGGAAAGACTCAAATAATTATCAGATGAAACGACTTTAATTTTCTTATCTTCTTCAAAAGCTTTTAAAGCTCTGCCAGCTGCGTTACCGCCCGATTGGGCAGAGTCTAAGTTTTCATTAAAACCTTGAGCATCATCATTGATGGCATAAAGGCGCGTCGCTTCTTCACCTATGGCAGAAAACAATAATTCAAGATTGGTCATGTGGTCGCGCAAATTCTGTTTTTCCAGACCTTTTAATTGACTGTGCTCACTGGGCGATAGTCCAAAAGTGCCTTTAGCAATTTGGGCTGTTAATATAGCGTAATCCTTATTTTCTTTGACACCCCGTTTTTTCCATTCATCGGTGAGTTCTTTTCGGACACCAATTGATTTTAATCTGTTTTCAATCCATTCATCGGAATAACCTTTGGCGCGATATATTTCTTTAATGCGATCCAGTGCAATTTCAGGGTTTTCAGCTTCGTCTAAAAACTGCTTACCGACATTTGCCAACCACACTTTAAAAGGCTCTGCTTTGGGTGACGGCACGGACATAAGAAGCCGGAGCACCCCCTCAGTATTTGCGGCATCCATACGCCGATTTTTACCATCTTCAGTGCCAAATTTCAAAGGCTTACAAACTGTAAGTGTTTCAAGTCCTTCTTTTTTTGACAAGCGATTTTTCAAAACAGACCAATAATTTCGAGGATTTTCGCTATCCGTCAAAACGGACATGATATCAACGATATTGAAATACCATTGGTCATCATGCCACAATCGCCTAATTTGCCTATCTTCAAAAAGAATAATTTTATTTGATTGTTCCATTAATATATTTTTAAATATTAAATAACTCACAATTATCAACTCACAACTAAAAGACATCATTGCTTATTAAAGCACTCAATTTTTTATCAAATTGATTTATAATATCGTCAAAATGCGCTATATTTTTAACAAACAGCGTATCAATGACCAAAAACCTCAATTCCTTTATTTGTCTAAAATCTTCTACCTCAAGCGGTCTATCCAACTCATTTTCCGCCAATGCAACCGCTCTTTTTCCCGACTCGGTCAGTTTTAAGGTTGTGATAGCCTCGTCCGTAAGGGCAGGATTGCTCGCCGTAATCGTTCGAATTCTCTCATAAATTTTTTCTTGCTTTTCTATTTCTAATTGGCGTTTTTGTTGTTCTAATTCTTTCAACGCCGCTTCTTTTTTTTCCTTTTTGATGCGTTCTTCTTTTTGGTCGGTATAACCATTTTTCAATGCTTGAACAAAAAAACCCGAAATATTGGTTTTGATTTGACCTTCTATTTTTGCACGGTGAGTGACCCGAATTGCTTGTCGAAACTGCTCGTCTGTATATTGTTTTATTAGGTCAATAAATACAGTAGGCGTTATGCCTAAAGTTTCAACAACTTTTGGATAAAATTCAGCAAATTTAGAATCGGTCAATGTGGGGTCATTTACAGGCGCAGCTGTCGCCACTTTTTGAGCAAAATCAATAGACACAGGTTCAGGCACAGCAGCCGATAATGTGTTTTTCAATTTCTTTTGAACCTTAAATTCAAAACGCAAGGCGATTGTCTTTTTACCTTCCTTTATTTTGTCCATTTTGGACACAAACAAATCAGTATGTTTATTTATCTCTTTTACTGAGGGGGCAATGACTTTAGCAAAAAAATTGGCAAATAATGGGTATTTATCTTCCAGTTCAAACATCGTTTTCATTTCTTCAAACGCCAATATCCTATGCCCAATAGACTCATATTGCTTCAACAACTCATAAATGCGAATGGAATACAGCCCTAAATGTGTTATATTGTCAAAGTCATACGTCGTAAAACTTCTTTGTAATTGCAAAAGAAGGGGTTTCATTTCATCTTCAATTCTCACATCTATGAATTCTTGATTCTCAACGCCCACTTTACCTTCTTGACCTTCTTTCAAGATGTTGATGTTGCGAATAATATGGTAAATGTCTTGCCTGTGAAAGCCATCTACAACGGTATCAACGTAAAACTTCTTATCCAAAAGGTTTTTTGCAGACTCTCGGATTTCTGCATAACCTCGACGCATGTTCAAACCGAAAGTTTTGGCGACATCACGATAGTAAATCCGATATGTACCAAAGTCTTGATCATCGCGCCGAATTTGGCTGATAAGCATGAGAAACAAACGCATTTCCCATACATCAAAATTATACTTTGCCTCAATCAAATTGTTCGACTTACGAACAAGTGAAACAGCTTTACTTCGGGTCTTTTGACTTGTCTTTTTTATGACGGGCTTCATATCACATTCTCATTTGAACTATAACAAAATTGTGGCTTTTCCTTTAAATCGTCCTTTAATAGGTCGAGTCATCTTGAAATCTGCCACAAAAAAGTTATAATAATTGATAAATCCAAACAAATCACAATCAAAATAGGGGATAACCACATAAAAGTTATAGGTCGCCACATAGAAGTTATAATTCGCCACTTAGAAGTTATACATTCCCACATAGAAGTTATAGGTCGCCACATATTGGTTACGTATTGCCACAAAAAAGTTATAGAAATATGCATAAGATATTGATTTTCAATAAGATAGGCGTGTCTAAAAGATTGAAAAGAAGTAAAAAGTTATTAAAAGAAACAACAACAATATTAAAAGAGATTTTTGTTGTTGATTTTTAAAATTTAATTAAATACATAATTTTTGTTTTGTCTAATTGCACTAGGGGGGCGGGTTCTATTATTTTGCCATACTATAGCATTCTTTTTAATGCTATATATTTCTAACGCAGTGGGACATTTGCGGTCGCCTTTTTGTCGAGTGTTTTGAGCAAAGGATTGGCTGAAATGGTAGATGGGCAGAATTAACCTATTGTCTTTTAAATGTTTATCTATCTTAGAGTTTATTATTTAAAAATTATCATTCATCTCTTATAAATCGTTCATTATGAAAGCTACAAGACGTAATTTCATCCAATCCTTAGGCGTTGGTGTCGCAGGATTAAGCCTACCAAATACAGCTAAGGCAAACACCATGCTGCCCAATGAATCACCTAAAAAATCTGATAATGATGATCAGATTCTATTTGTCGGTGATAACATCGCTGTTGCGAATACAGAATATGGCAAAATTAAAGGGTACATACTGAGGGGTATCACAACCTTTTTAGGTATTCCTTATGGTGCGGACACATCGGGTAAAAACCGTTTCATGCCGCCCCAAAAACCGACTGCTTGGACGGATACGCGCCCAACGGTTTGGTGGGGCAATTCAGCACCACAAATCACGGAAAAGCGTTACGCCAATCAATATGCGTCCTTCGTTGACCATTGGAATTTCGATGATGTGTCGGAAGATTGCTTGAAAATTAACGTTTGGACACCTGCTTTGGATACGCAAAAACGTCCTGTCATTGTGTGGCTTCACGGTGGCGGTTTTGTCAATGGCTGTGCTATCGAACAAGATGGTTATCATGGTGAAAACCTTTCAAGGTTTGGCAATATCGTTTTTTGTTCTTTAAATCACCGTTTAGGCGCATTGGGTTATGCGCATTTAAAAGCGGCTGGTGGAGATGTGGCTTCGGGCAATGTCGGCAATTTGGATATGGTAGAAGCACTTAAATGGGTGAAAAACAATATTTTTAATTTTGGTGGCGACCCCAATAATGTGACAATAATTGGACAATCGGGTGGCGGTTCAAAAGTGACAACTTTGATGAATATGCCTTCTGCAAAAGGTTTATTTCATAAAGCGGTGGCATTGAGTGGCAGTTCGTTGGCGGGTGTCAGTAAAGAATATGCTGAAAAATTGGGTTTAAAAATTATGGAAGAAGCGGGTTTGAAACAAGGTGAAATGGGGAAATTGCAACAAATTCCGTGGCGTGAATACATAGATATTGCTGATAGGGCGGTCGTCAAAATGGCTGATGAAGCCAAGCGTTTGAATCTGGTACGCGGTGGTTTTTCACCTGTTTCAGATGGCGAATATTTAAATGATAAGCCATTTTTCACTGATGCCAACCATTTTTCAGCCGATATTCCTTTGATGATTTGTTCAACTTTCAATGAGCAAAGCCCAAGTCGTACTGAAACAGCTTTAGAAAGCATCACGTTGGCGGAGGTAAAAGAAAAAATAAAACCGCGTTTTGGCGACAAATCAAGTAACATCGTTGATGCTTATGCTAAAAACTTCCCGAAAGCAAAACCCATTGAGTTGTGGTCAATGATTGTTTCTAATCGTAAAAATGCCATTGCGACGGCAGATGCGAAAGTGTCGCAGAAAAAAGCACCTGTTTATCTCGCTTGGTTTGGTTGGCAACCACCGCTTTTTGATAAGCGCATGAGGGCTTTCCATTGCATCGATATTTGCTTTTGGTTCTACAATACTGATTTGATGTTGACGCATACGGGCGGTGGCAAACGCCCAAAAGCATTATCTGAAAAAATGGCAAAATCGTTCCTCAATTTCGTGAAAACAGGCAATCCTAACGGTGGCGGTTTGCCAGCTTGGAAACAATATTCCACACAAAACGGTGAAACGATGATTTTAGATGAGACGTGTGCTTTAGTCAACGACCCTGACCGCGAGGCAAGGAAGTCGTTGGCATAATGCTTAAAGTTGGGGAAACTTTTGAAGTTTCTCCAACTTTTACCCCCTCAGTATTTTACGCTTATTTTCTTCATTTTTTAATCTAAAACAATATAAAAAATGAAAAATCGGATGCCATTTTTGAAGTCACCCCCGAAACTGCGAGTATCAATACGGACCTTGAAATGAGGGACAATCACTTAAAAAGCGAGGATATGTTCAATGTTGAAAAGTTCCCAACCATACACCCAAATCCAACTAATAAAGTACCGCAATTGGGCATCAAAGGTTTGGTAACCATCATTATGATGTCGTTGATACAGTATTTTCTCTAAAAATGTTTCTCATTCTTTCACTTAATCAACATTTAGGTTGCTACATTTGCCCTAAAAATGCGTCAATTAAAAGTTGAAAAAATGATAAAGCGCAGCCCGCTAAAAGTGATAATTGGCTCAATCTCAATATTTTCTATACTCATTATGGGATTTCAAATAGTCTCTTTTGATGAACCCATATTTTCGCTTGACAACTATCAAATAGAAGAGGGATTTGATTTAAAAATTATCGCTTCAGAGTCGCTCTTAAAAGCACCTGTAAGCATGGATTTTGACGATAAAGGCAGAATGTGGGTGGTTGAAATGATTGGATATATGCCCAATTTGGAAGGCATCGGCGAAGATGAACCCAGTGGCAAAATCACGATTTTAGAAGATTTGGACAAGAACGGCGTCATTGACCATTCTAAAGTCTTTTTAGATAAACTCATTTTGCCGCGTGGCTTGGCTCATGTATATGGCGGACTTTTGTACATTGATGGTCCTAAACTCTGGTTTGTTGACATAAAAAACGATAAACCTGGCAAAAAAACACTGGTTGACCCCATATATGCCGAAGGGGGCAATGTAGAACATTCGTCCAATGGTTTGATGATGAATATTGACAATTGGATTTATAATGCCAACTATAATTTCAGGTATCAGCGTAAAAACGGCAAATGGTTAAAAGAACCGACTTCTTATCGCGGTCAATGGGGCATTACAAAAGACAATTTCGGCAGACTTTATTTTAACAACAACAGTACCCAATTGCAAGGTGACTTTGTTCTGCCTAACAAAGCGATTCGGAATCGATATTTTAAACCTGTAGCAGCCGAAAATATAAAAATCGCCAGCGATACGGTATTTCCCATTCATCAGACATCGGTCAATCGAGGGTATCAACAAGGTGTTTTAGATGAAAAAGGCTACTTGACTACCGTTACCGCTGCTTGTGGTCCTTTGGTGTATCGGGGTGGTGCTTTTCCCGGATCTTACAATCAAAATGCGTTTACGTGTGTTCCAGAAGCCAATCTTATCAAACGCAATATTTTAACATTTAAAAATACTGAAACTACCGCTACCCAAGCCATTGAAGGTAAAGAATTTATTGCTTCCACAGACGAAGGCTTCCGTCCCGTCAATTTGTTTAATGGACCCGATGGGGCGATGTATATTGTGGACATGCACAGGGGCATTATTCAACACAAAGCCTATATTTCACAATATTTGACCGAGCAACTCGCCAATAAAAAACTCGATACTTTACAAAATGCAGGGCGTATTTTGAAAGTCACGCACAAAGCGACAAAGCTTAACCCGATTCCAGATTTATCAAAGGCTTCGAGCAAAGAATTAGTGGGATTTCTAAGTAATCCAAATGGTTGGTTGCGCGACCGTGCCCAACAATTATTGATTCAAAAGAAAGACCGTTCGGTGGTCAAAGATGTTATTGATTTGACAAAAATAAGTAATGAATTTTCAACCGCTATTCATGCACTTTATGTATTGGAAGGCTTGAATGTACTTTCTTTTGACCTATTGAATGATGTCGTAAATCAATCAAAACAAGCCGAAACCATTGCCCATGCGGTAGGACTTTTGGAACGTTTTGCGACGGCGGTGAATGTCGCTAAAATGAAAGCCCTTAGCACCCAATTATTGGCTCAAAACAACGAAGTTATTGACCTTTATCTGTCTATGTCATTGACTGCGTGGCTCAAAATGTCGGAGGGTGATTTTTTACCAATTCTTTCTAAAATTGGTAAAAAACACACTAATGAGAGAATTTTTCAAGAGGCAATCGTCAGTAGTCTTGAAGGAAAAGAAGAACAATTTCTCAACACCATGAACCCCAATGAGTTGCTAAAAAACAGCCTAACAGTCGCCATCAACAACCATCAAAAAAAAGAATTAAACGCCATTTTTGTTAAAGAAAAAAATGTGGTGGATAACCGTACCAAAGGCTTACAATTGTTCAGAACCATTTGTGCGGCTTGTCATGGGGCAGATGGCAAAGGCATTCAAGATTTGGCACCGCCTCTCAAAGGCTCTGAATATATTGATGGTTCCATGAAACGCTTGGCTTCCGTCATTTTACACGGTATCAATGGACCGATTCATGTCAATGGAAAATTGTATCAATTGAACAATGACATGCCCGGCTTAATAAGTAATACTTCTATCAGTGACCAAGATATTGCCGACATTATAAGATTTACACAAAATGCTTTTGCCAAACAAGGCAAAGACATTTCGGCAGATGATATAAAAAAATTAAGGAACAAAAAACCTTCCGGCAGCGGCGTTTTCAATGAAAAACAGCTCTTGGAAAATGATTTTGATCATTAAACGATGAAAAAATGTCAAAATACTGTCACGCCCAGTCGTGATGAAGCTGAAAGCATCAAGGGGGTGATGACTTGCCTTGAAATTGGGTTCGCAGTCCTGTCATTTTAAAATTTCATTTCCTTACAATCAACTTATGAAATTAAAAACTATCTGAAACACTTTTTAACCACATTATTTCCAACCAAAACGCCTTGTTTTTGACCATTTGTAATGGCATCCATAAAGTGAATACCGCCATAAAGCCTTGAAATGGCGGCTTCATCAGCCGCCTGTTTGAAAGAACTGAATGAACGGGCTTCTAAGCCAAAACGTTCTTCAACGGTGTCTTGATAGCTGAATTTTTCACCAAACAGATGTGATAAAATGACAGCCGCCGTCGTGGAAATGGTGGAATGTCCGCTCAAATACTCTGGAAATGGCGGTGTTTGCAAAAATGGTTTCCAATTCGGGTCAATAAATTTTCGGATAGCCGTTTCGGGACGCATACGGTTGCTGCGGTATTTTTCATCCCAACAACAAATAAATCCATCCATCAAACCAACCGCTAAAACGGTATGCACATACAGCGTCTTTTGGAAGTTCACTTTTTCCTTTACACAAGCAATACCCGCAATGCCCATCCAATGCGCGCCTGGTGATATTTTTTTCATACCAACCATCAAATGCCCATTGTCTTGCAACGCAAAGGGATTACAATCCCAAAAAGCAGCGATTTCTAAGTGTTCTTGTGTCAGTTTTAGGGCATAAACATCATTCGTCAAGCGATAAAATGCGGAATTTTTGTCTTTTGAAAATGCAACAGGCGGTTCAGGTTTAAACTGCTGTGCCGAATCTAAAGTAAAAGAGCGAACGGTATTGAAATAAGGCTCGACGGGTGCAAAATACCCTGGCGGTGTCGGATACCAAGACCCCTCAGTATTTGAGGGCGTGTAGCGGGGGTAATTGCTGATTCTATTGTATTTATCGGCTTTGGCATACGCTAAAATCTGTGCGCTGATGGCTTCGGCATACAACAAAGAATTGGTTATGATTTGCTTGGAAAAACCGATATTTTGGCATGAATCCAAGTATTTTTTCTCATAATCGCCTAATAATTTGCCCGAAGGTTGCATCTTTTTAGCCGTTTCAAGCATAGCTAACACAGCAGCCAAAGGGTAAGCGTATTCCCCCGAAATGGTCGGTTTTGCAATAGTCGGATAGCCATTCAACACGCCTGTCATGGTATGAAAAGCGGTATCGTTTTGCGTCACTACTTCATAACCCGCCAAACAAGCATAAGCGTAAAAACGGGCTGCTAAAGGTGGATTGGTGATGTCATGCACCATGATATCCGTCATGCGGTCAATGACTCGGTTGATTTCACGACTTGCCAAAACGGGTGTAGGTGTATTGTTTGTACAGCTTTGTAAAAGGAAAAGAAGTGAAAATAGAGACAAAGTGAAATTTTGGATATGGTTATGTTTTGGCATTTTGAATAGCTTTATTTTTTATAGACATCTCGTCTATGACCGACAGTAATAACAGTAACAATAAGTAAATTATCTTTTATTTCGTAAATAACACGATAATCGCCTACTCGAATCCGCCAAGCTATTCGTCCTTTTAGTTTCTTACAACTAATAGGACGAGGCTCGTCAGCGAGATTTTTGATAGCTTGAATTATTGTATTTTGGTCTGCTTGATTAATTTTTTGAATTTCCTTACGTGCAGTTCTCTCAATAATAATTTGATAAGTCATTCTTGGGTAGGTTTATCCAATTCCGCTAAAAATTCTTCAAAAGGCATGGGGTCACTTGGTTCTGCTTTGGCTTTATCATAAGCTAAAATGTCCTCCAATTCATCAAGGCGTTCCATCAATGCTTGATATTCAGTCATTGAAATGATAACACCAATGCGTGTTCCGCTATCATCTTTAATATATTGTTTTTGTAAAACACCCATTTTTCAATATTTTAGAACAAATTTAGCGATTTTTGATAACAATTTTGAAATAACTTCGCCAAAAATCGTTGCAAAACAACAAACTGCTATTTCAATTTATAAGCCTTCAAAGCTTGTTGGTTCACCCCAAAAATCATAACATTGTTAATGGATAGCACACTCCGCACATCGCCTGTAATGCGTAAACCTGCCTGTTGTTGCGGAATGGCGGTAAAATTACCTTGTCCATCCCCCCTCAGTAAAAGACCGTAATTGGCATCATATTTTCCAAATTTCAAGCGAGCGTGGTTGATATTTCCTGCTAAAAGCAAGTCTTTTTTGCCATTTTTATCAAAATCAAGGGTTGTAATTGTATAAATAGGTGATTCTTGAACCTCAATCGGCAGCTCTTTTTCTTTAAATTTATTGTTGGCATCGCTCAAAAATAGCATTGTTTTAAGCGTATTGGCTTCTAAACGCGTAGCATCTTTCAGTTCATCGCTTGTAAAAACGTCTTTGAGCGTCGCTTCCGCATAACTTTTATAATCTGGAAAACGAGTACGCATAATGCTCAATTGATCCAGTAATTCATCGCGGGTGATGTATGGATAACTTTTATGCTTATTGTAAAAACAGAGTATTGGGTCAAGCGAACCATTGTCGTCAAAATCCTTGTAAAACAACTCAATAGGCTCTTTTTCAGAGGCTTTTAGCTGTGAGTTTAAGCCTAAATTGCCAACGACTAAGTCGGCTTTGCCATCGCCATTTAAGTCTTCTACCAAGAGTTTATTCCATAAACCAGTGTATTTTTTATCAAAATAGGTCGTTGTAACGTCTTCAAATTTTCCATTATTAAAACCCAAAACCGTAATGGGCATAAACTCACCAACGACAATTAACTCCAGTTTTTTATCATTATTCAAGTCAAACCAAGCAGCATCAGTGACCATACCGATTTTTGAAAGGGTAGGAGCGAGGGTGGTCGTTTGGTCAGAAAAATTGCCTTTACCGTCATTTATGAGCAATGTACTGAGGGGTGCCTCTGGATAACGACCGACATTGACGCGACCACCGACAAACAAATCGGGTTTGCCATCGCCATTGATATCTGCCACTTTGACACAACTTTTGCTGCTCAAATTTTTAGGCAAAGACATTGGGTTTTTCGTGAACTTACCTTTGCCATCGTTGATATATAAACGGTCTTGAAGGGCAATGTCTTCGGTTTGAAAATTGGCGTAACCACCGCTGCACACATATAAATCAAGCGAACCATCGCCATTGGCATCAAAAAATACGGCGTCAGCGTCTTCGCTCAATTTATCGACATCAAAAGCGGTTTGTGGTTTTGAACTAAAAGAACCGTTTTTATTTTGGATAAATAAAGCACCCGCTTGACCACTCGCACCACCGACATATACATCTGCCAAACCATCGCCATTGACATCGCTTTGGGTCAAACATGGACTGACAAAAGACAAAGGATTGGTGAGTAAAGGTTGTCTTTTGAAGTCGTTTAAAACGTTTTTAGGGCTTGCAAAGGTAATTGGTGAAGCTATTTCCGTAAAAATACCCCCCTTGATGCTTTCAGCTTCATCACGACTGGGCGTGACAGTATTTTGAGCATTTTTAGTTGTATTTGACCCATTTTTTTCTTCAAAAGTCAGCATTTGATCGCCTGTGATATGCCTAATTATTTCCTCTTTGCCACTCAACCAAACGATTTTTAAGGAATCAATACCATTGTTTTGACCCAAACCAAAATGCAAAATAGGTGATACACTTGATTGATAGCCACGTGTGGGCATTTGTTCTAAAAACTGCATTTGTCCATTGCTGTAAATCGTCACTTTTGCGCCCAAACCCAAGCGATTTAATCCTTCTCCTTGCAGTTTTACTTTTAAATAATGGTTTTTTAACTGCTGATTGGCTTCATTTTGATAGATAAAAGCGGCTTGATTGATGTTGTTGACGATTAAATCCAAGTCGCCATCGTTGTCTAAATCGGCATAAGCTGCGCCGTTGCTGTTTGAGGGTTTTGACGTACCCCAACCGACGTTTTTAAAGGTTAAGCCCCCTTGTCCCTCAGAGAGGGAATTGCCATTATTTTTAAACATATAATTGTTGAGGTTGGACGCAGGAATTTTTTGAACCAAGTCCAAGACATTTTGGCGTTGGATATTGGCGCGATTGTTTTGCATATAGTCGCCCATATATTTCAAAAAATCTAAGTTTGTGTAGTCCCTCAAATAGCCGTTAGTGATGTACAGGTCTTTCCAACCGTCGTTGTCATAATCAGCAAAAAGAGCAGACCACGACCAATCCGTGTTTGAAATACCCGCCAACTGCCCGACTTCTGAAAAAGTTAGTTTTTTATCAACGAGTCCTTGATTGATGTGCAACATATTGCGCATGTATTGATGCCCAAAGCCAACTTTGAGGTTAAAGTCAAATTTTTCGTAGTTGTCAGGTGCCATTAATAGTTTTTGACGGTGGTTGTCTTCGGGCAACATATCGAGGGTAAACATATCTGTCAAAGCATCATTATTGATATCAGCGGCATCGCTGCCCATTGAAAAATGGGAGGTGTGCCCTATATCTTCACCAATTTGATTGATAAAACCGCCTTTTTTGTCATTAATGTATAAAAAATCGGGAATTGTATAGTCATTTGAAATATACATATCCGTCCAACCATCACCGTTGAAATCAGCCATTGCAGCACCTAAACCGTAGGACAAAGCCGAACTTAGAAGCCCTGCTTGTTTCGTCACATCTTTAAACAACGGTTGCCCATTTTTACCTTTGTCTTGTCTAAAAAGGCGCATACCATTGTTGGGGTCGTCTTTTTTGAGGATGTCAGCCGTTGATGCTTCATCGAGAACAGGGAGTGATTTGGGGTTGTGATTGAGTAAAAACATGTCCAAATCGCCGTCTTTGTCGTAATCAAAAAACGTGGCTTGCGTGCTTGTTCCAAAGCTGTTTAAGCCATACTCGGCTGCTTTTTCAACAAAAGTATTGTTACCTTGATTGATAAAAAGCTGATTGGCGCGTTTTTCAGGCGGTAAATTGCCTGAATAGCAGACGTAAATATCCAAAAAGCCATCGCCGTTGACATCTGCCATCGTCGTACCTGTTTTCCAAGGACCTTCACGACCCGATACGCCTGCGGCAGCCGTAATATCTTGAAACTGCATATTTCCTTTATTGAGATATAGGCGGTTAGACGCCATATTGCTCGTGAAGTAAATATCGTCCAAACCGTCATTATTGATGTCACCGACGGCAACGCCACCACCATTGTAAAAATATTCATACATGAGCACATTGGTATTCAACCCCTCCGTAATGGTATTTTGGAAATACACATTGGTTTTGTCAGGTGCGAGCAGAGTAAAAAGGGCGGGTTCATTTTCTGATGTTTCTGGTGTGGACTTTGTTTCAGTATTTTTACAATTAGAAAACAGCGTCAGGCAGAGGGCAATGTATGTAACAAAAGAGAAGCGACTTTTCATATCATTGACAATTGGTCTATGATTAATTAGATTTTAAAATTCGTCGCTAATGTAGGCAAAATACTGAGGGGTACAAATTTGTCTTTCTAATTTCAAATGAAAGTCAAAATATTATATCGTTTGTAGCAGCGATTAATCATGAATACGAATTTCAGTAGCTAAAACGATTTCTCTAAAAGGTTCTTCTGTATTTGGAGAATCTATGACTTCTATAAGTATTTGAGCCGCCTGTGTACCCATTGTGTAGGCAAATTGTTCGACGGAAGCGATAGGTGGGTTCTCCATATAAGTGCAGATGGGTAAATTAGCGAAACTAACGAAGTGAATATCTTTATTAGGCACATAACCTTCGTGTTTGCAAACTTGCATGGCATCAAGGGCAACATAGTCATTGAAGGCAAAAATGGCTTGCGGTTTGTCGTCTAATGCCAATAATTCAAGCATTTTAGCTTCGGTATCTTCTTTTGTCAGATTTGTAAATTTTACATAATCAGAGCAAAACGCTATGCCGTTTTTATGGATAGCTGCGGAATAGCCATCAAGACGCTCTTTTGAAACGCCTAAATTTTTTGCACCATTGAGCAAAGCAATTTTTGTAATACCTCGACTAATCAAATAGTCGACAACTTTAAATGCGCCTTCTAAAACATTGCATTTAACCGTATGTGCTGGAAAATGAACTGGCGTACGATCAAAGAACACGACTGGAATACCGTATTCTTCTAATTCTTTAAAGTGTTCATAGCACTCCGTTTCAACAGATAAAGACACTATAACACCGTCCACACGACTGTTGATGAACGATTTTATGGCTTTAACTTCTCTTTCGTAAGAGTCTCTGGATTGGCTCACAAAGACATTATAGCCTTTTTCAGAAATAATATCTTCAATGCCCGTAATCGCCATTGAGAAAAATTCCTCTTTCAAAAAAGGTAAGACGATACCGATGGTTGAGGTCTTCTTTTTCTTTAAAAGTAGGGCTGCTGGGTTGGGCGTATAATGGAGTGATTTTGCCAATTCTTTGACGCGCTGTGTGGTTCGCAAGCCGATGCGCGGGTCACCTTGCAACGCTCTTGAAACAGTAGAGATAGACACATTAAGGGCTTGTGCTATTTCTTTGATGGTTGTTTGATGCTTTTCCACAGTATTTTAGTTCTAAATGATAAGATTAGGCTTTCAAATTAAACTTTTTTACCCCCTCAGTATTTACACGCTAAAAAGGATATTTTTTATTGTTTTTTTTATAAATAGAGTCTTAAAAGGTATTGTTAAGAACGGATTAAAAAAAAAAACGAAAATAGGAAAATTTGTGCAAACGTTTTAACTTTTCATTAAGAAGCGTTAAAGTAGCTCTGCAATCGTTTGCATAACTATTTTTACTTGTGTAAAGGTACGTATTGTTTTTTTAACTCCATAAATCGTTATATCTTTCGGAAAATAATGGCATAAGTGAAATAAAATTTTTAAAATATCATATTTAATAAAATTTAATTTTTTTTCAATCGCTATTTTCAATCTACATTTTATAACTTTACGACATTCTATTTTTACTTTGATACTTTAAATCAATATCCTTGATTATTTAAAGTATCAAAATAAAAATAGAACCAACAAGCATGATGACTAAAACCTATGTAGAATCTGTGTGAGGGATACTTAAACCCGAAATATCACTAAACAATGTATAAAATATTTCTAATGAAAATACCTACTTAATTTTTTTAACTAAACAATTCAAGGATATGCTTATTTCTACTCTAATTACTCACTTTAGCCAAAGGAGGGTCTTTTTTATGTTTGTGTTTATGCTTTTCTTGTGCGCAAATGGCATAGCTCAAACCGTCAGCGGCAAAATTGCTGATGAAAAAGGAGAGCCTTTAGTCGGTGTCAGTGTTGTGGTAAAAGGCACGACCACAGGTGGCATTTCAGATTTTGATGGTAAGTACAGCGTTACAGCCCCTAAAGATGGGATTTTGGTCTTTAGTTTTATCGGTTTCACATCAAAAGAGGAGGCTATTAATGGTCGTTCTACAATTGATTTGAGTCTTGAAACGGATGCAAAAGCCCTTAATGAAGTGGTTGTCGTGGGTTATGGTACTCAACGAAAAGTCACTGTAACGGGTGCTGTTGCAACCCTCCAAGGTGAAAAAATCATCAAATCTCCTGCAATGGACATTTCTAACTCATTGGCAGGACGGCTCCCCGGTTTGGTGGTCATTCAACAAAGCGGTGAGCCTGGCTATGACGGCGCGACCATCTCGATTCGTGGTACAAACACATTGGGTAACAACAGCCCCCTCATTGTTATTGATGGTATTCCCGACCGTGACGGTGGTTTGGGTCGTTTAAGCCCTCGGGACATCGAATCTATTTCGGTTTTAAAAGATGCTTCTGCGGCGATTTATGGCGCACGTGCTGCCAACGGTGCGATTTTGATTACGACCAAACGCGGCAAATCAGGTAAACCTACAGTGACTTATGACTTAAATACAGGTTGGTCACAACCAGGGGTCATTCCTAAAATGGCAAATGCAGTGGAATACGCCAATATTATGAATGAGTTGCCGATTTACAAATCTATTCCTTCTAATGAATGGGCAGCCGCTTCGGCAGCAATCAAATCAACAGGGATTTATAAGTCGCCTACTGCGGGGGTCGCTCAATTGAGTGCCAATTTTAGCCCCGAAGCCGTCAAAAAATATGCGGATGGTTCTGACCCTTGGCGTTATCCAAATACAGATTGGTTTGGGGATGCTTTTAGAACGTGGGCACCACAGTCGCGCCAAAACTTGCAAATTGCAGGTGGTTCTGAAAACATAAAGTATTTAGCTTCTTTGGGTTATGTGAGCCAAGATGCGATTTACAAAAATTCAGCAACCAACTACCACCAGTACAATTTTAGAACAAATGTTGATGCAAAAGTCAACAAATACATCAATGCCAATTTGGGTATTATGGTCAGACGTGAACAGCGCAGATTCCCAACAGAAAGCTCTGGTGCCATCTTCCGAATGTTGATGCGTGGACGCCCGACCGAACCTGAAGTATGGCCTAACGGTCTGCCAGGACCAGATATTGAGAATGGTCAAAACCCGTATGTCATCACAACGAATGCAACAGGATATACAGACAATCCATCAGACTACACTCAAGCAAATGGCGGTGTTGTTATCACAAACCCTTGGATTGAAGGTTTAACGTTGAATCTATCTGGTTCGATTGATAAAAATGCCAGTACAACAAAAACTTGGCAAACCCCTTGGTCACTCTATTCTTGGGATAAAGCAACTTTTGAAGCAGATGGCAAAACGCCTAAATTGGTCGGTGCGATTCGCTCTAACTTCAAAGATCCGAGACTGTTTCAAAGTTCTTTTTCAGGACTGAATACGAATTTAAGTGCTATGTTGAGCTACAATAAAACTTTAGGCGACCACAACCTTAGTTTTTTGGCAGGTGTAACAAAAGAAAAGTTTACGGGTGAATTCTTCTCGGCATATAGAAGAAACTTTATATCGTCAGCCGTTGACCAAATTTTCGCGGGTGGTTCATTGCAGCAAAATACAGGCGGTAGTGCCTTCTCTCGTCCCCGCTTGGGTTATTACGGTCGTGTTCAATACAACTATAAGGAAAAATACATGGCTGAAGTCATCGGACGTTACGACGGTTCTTATATCTTCCCAGAATCAGGTCGGTTTGGAACGTTCCCTGGTTTGTTGTTAGGTTGGAACATTACAAAAGAAGACTTTTTCAAAGTTAAAGGCATTGACAACTTGAAACTTCGGGCTTCTTACGGACAAATGGGCAACGACCAAGTATTCTATAATGGTAGGCTACAAGAGTTTGCGTACTTATCTACCTTTGGTTTCGGTGAATTCCCAATCAATGGACAAGTTAAAACGACTTTGAGAGAAACCGTTTTAGCAAACCCGACATTTACTTGGGAAAGAGCGAACAATTTCAATCTCGGTTTAGATGGTACGCTTTTGAACAATATGATTGATTTCACATTTGAATATTTCTACAACAGACGTGATCAAATTTTGATTCAAAAAACAGGTTCTACGCCTGCTTCATCGGGCATAAACGCCTTGTTACCGCCTGTTAATGCAGGTAAAGTTGACAATAAAGGCTTTGAATTTAATGTCGGTTACAACAGCAAAGCGGGAAAAGACTTGACCTTCAGAGCAGGTGTGAACGGTGGTTATGCCAAAAATAAAGTCGTTTTCATGGATGAAATTCCTGGCGCACCCTCTTATCAATTACAAGAAGGTAAGCCAATCGGCGCATTCTTAGTCTATAAATCAGCAGGTGTATTCTTGAACCAATCTGAAATTGATGCCTCTAAAATCAATTACAGTGCAGTCACAACAAAATTGCTTCCTGGCGATATGAAGTTCGAAGATGTCAATAACGATGGTAAAATCACAGCAGACGACCAAGTTCGTTTAGAAAAGAATACCGTTCCTACTTTTAACTTTGGTGCAACTTTAGATTTGAGATACAAAGGATTTGATTTGAGTATCCTTTTCCAAGGCGCAATGGGCGCAAATATTCGTGTTCAAACGGAATCAGGCGACATTGGCAACTTCTTGAAATTTTCTCATGATAACAGATGGTCAATTGCCAATCCAAGCAGCACAGATCCACGTTTGGCAAGCCGTGGTGACACGTATTATACCGGCGGGAATTACGGCAACAATACTTACTTCTTGTTCAGTAAAGACTACATCCGCTTGAAAAACTTAGAATTAGGCTACACTTTGCCTGACAATGTTATTCAAAAAGTACGTCTTGGCAGCCTTCGCGTTTATATCAATGGCTTAAACCTATTGACATTTTCGAAGCAGAAAGTCTATGACCCAGAGGCAACAGCGAGCAGTGGTGTTTATTATCCACAATCACGCATTCTCAACACAGGTTTAAGTGTAACATTCTAATTTAGAGTGGGGTAAATGATGGACAATAACTGTTTTGGAAAGTATTCTCTTGGAGAATTTTTTAGGAGGATTTTCTAAATTTACCCCCCTCAGTATTTTATCCTTTTATTTTGTTTTTTGACTTAAATAGTAATAAAAATGAAAAATTTTAAAAATAATATGATTGTGAAAATAAGCTTAGTATGCACGATACTGGCAGCTGTTACATTTTCCTGTAACAAAGATTTTCTCAATACACTGCCCCTCGATAAAGTGTCAAGTGCGGCAACATGGGCAGACGGTGCGCTTTCCGAAGCCTTTATTTACAACGTCTATTCCTTCTTAGGTTACGGCGGGTTTGAAGAACAAGCACTTGCCGCTTATACTGACGAAGCGATGTTTACGCACTCAGGTCGGAACATTAATACGTTTACAGAAGCCTCTGAAAGCCCATCAAACGTGGCTTGGGTCAGTACAACTTACGAATGGGGTAGAATGTATCTCGCTATCCGTCAAGCCAATGTCGCTCTTGAAAATTTGCCAACGGCAACTTTCAAGGATATTAAGTTGAGAGATAAACTCATTGGTGAAGCTTATTTCCTTCGGGCTTATTATTATCAACAATTGCTCCGTTTCTACGGTGGCGTGCCGATTATTGCTAAGTCTTATGGCTTAAATGAAGACTACACCATTGCCCGCAGTACCTATGCTCAATGTGTCACTTTCATTGTCGCCGACCTCGACAAAGCGATTGCTGCATTGGATACCAAAGCCGAAGGAGGTAGAGCTTCTAAAATCAGTGCGATGGCACTTAAAGCACGCGTTTTGCTTTATGCTGCCAGTGATTTGCACGATGCCGCAACTGCCAAAGCAAAATCAACGGTTTTGTCAAGTTATGCAAATATTGATTTAGTTGCTTATACGACAAGCGACCGTGCTGCAAGATGGAATGCTGCAAAAGCTGCCGCAAAAGCTGTTTTAGATGCCACAACAGGCTATAAATTGAACTTAACAGCACCCGCAACAGCAGCAGATGGTATGAACAATTACATTTCAATATCAATGGGTGGTGGCAGTGCTGTCGGCGACGCAGCGGCGGCTTCTGAGTTAATTTTCCAACGCAGTGCCAGCGCACTTTATACCGTAGAGGACAACTGGCCCCTTGGTGGTTTGCATTATGGCATCAACAACGGTCCTAATGGTTATCACAATTGGGCAGGAAACACACCAATCCAAAATTTGGTTGATGACTACGAAATGATGGACGGTACGAAATTCGATTGGACTAAACCCGCTCATAAGGAGGATCCTTATACAGGTAGAGATCCACGTTTTTATGCTTCTGTTATGTATGACGGCTCTAACTGGAAGCCAAGACCTTCTGACGTTGCTGCAGCTGACCCAGCAAATCAAATCCAAACAGGTTACTACCCCGATGGTGCAGGTGGAACAATCAATGGCATTGACACCCGCGAATCGCCTATCGAAAACTGGAATGGCAGTCGGACGCATTATTATACACGGAAATTCATTGACCCAAATCCAGCTTTAGCAGACAATCAGTCCAGCGCGCAAATCATTCCTTGGCCCTTCATCCGTTACACTGAAATGGCGTTGAGTTATGCTGAGGCGTGCATTGAAACAGGGGATGAAGTCGAAGCACGCAAATGGATTAATGCCATTCGTTTCAGAGGAGGTATGCCCGCTATCACAGATACTGGCGATGCTTTGCGTCAAAGACTCCGCAACGAAAGACGCATCGAATTGGTCTATGAAGAACACCGTTATCACGACGCACGGCGGTGGATGATTGCACCAACAACCGTTGGCAGAGGTATCAAAGCAATAAACGTCACCGCTAAACTTAAAGCAGGAAAGACGGCTTTAAAACCATATCGTTATGATAAAACGGTTTATGACTACACCTACAGCGTTGAGGACAATACATCGAACGAAACCCGTAAATGGGACGATAAAATGTATTACCGCGTTTTGACACGTGACGAAGTCAAACGGAATGCGAAATTGATTCAGAATCCAGGTTATTAATCTGAAATATCCTAAAATTAAGAAATCTACCTCATTTTTTGGGGTAGATTTTTTAATTTTAGCTTTATTTTAAAAAACAGCCCCCTCAGTATTTTACGATACCCATCTTAGTTTTTTGTAATCTACTATGTTAATATGAAAAGAAACTATTTGACAGTGCCAAAACAATGCTACATCATAGGGATACTTCTCTTTTTCGTAGCGGGATGTAAGCAAGAGAAACCATTGACAGATTCCGAACTTGCCACAAAATGGGCAGAAATGACCCTTTTTATTACTAAAAACACACCTGGCAATTCTCCTACTTATTCATCAAGATGCCTTGGATATATTGGCTTGACGATGTACGAATCCATCGTTCACAGCACCCCTCAGTATCAATCGCTTGTTGGGCAATTAGACAGCCTTAACAACTTGCCACAACCTGAAAAAGATAAAATTTATGAATGGCATTTGTCGCTCAATGCCGCAGAAGCCTTGATTTTAAAAAGCATTTACAACCAAACTTCTGACGAAAATAAACTAAAAATTGATTCTTTGGAAACGGCTATTTATCAATCTTACACCTCAAAAATAGAAGATAAAGAATTGATTAACAGGTCAATAGCTTATGGCAAAGCAATTGCCTCTGCCATTTTTGAATGGTCAAAAACAGATGGTGGGCATAGAGGTTATTTGAAAAATTTTGATAAAAAAATGGTCTTTCCTAGCAAACTCGGCTCTTGGAAACCACCTTTGTATGGTCAGTCTTTTAGCCACTATCCTTTGCATCCACATTGGGGACAAAATCGAACGTTTTTGAAACAAGACCATAAAATAGCTGATCCTTATCTCATTCCCTTCGATACATTGCCCAATTCACCTTATTACAAGGAGTTTTTAGCGGTTTATGAACAAGAGAAAGTCTTAACCCAAGTCCAAAAGGAAGCCGCCGTTTGGTGGGGCGATGACCCTGACGAAACCGTTACACCGCCTGGTCATTCCTATTATTTGGCGACATTGGTGATAAAAACGGCTAAACCCAACCTCATGCAATGCGCTGAAACCTATGCTAAAGTCGGCATGGCAGTTGCCGATGCTTTTATCAATTGTTGGAAATGGAAATTCCAGTTTTTTACAGAACGACCCAATACTTATGTTACGGAACACATTGACCCTACATGGGAATCTTTCTGGCCCGACCCGCCTTTTCCAGCTTTTCCCTCGGGTCATGCCATTCAAGCCGCTGCAACGGCGACTGTTTTGACAGAATTGTATGGCGAAAAATTCGACTTCATAGATGATACGCATAAAGGACGAAAAAGAGATGGCTTGCGCAATACGGACTTCAAACCCAGACATTACACGTCTTTTTGGGAAGTTGCCGATGAAACAGCTAAATCCCGCTTTTATGGCGGCATTCATACGCCACAAGACAATCGGGCAGGTTTGGAAAAAGGAAAAGAAATTGGCGCAAACATTAATCAGCTAATTTGGAAAAAATGATAAACTATAAATCATTGATAGTTAATTATATTCCAAAAGTTTCAAACTTTTGGAAAGGTGTAAAAATTTTTACCCCCCTCAGTATTTTCACCATAAATACAACACATGCACAGCTGCCACCGCTCGCTACTACAGCATTTAAAGACGTGACAAAAGAGGCAGGCATCAACCACCAATTCCAAGTCTATGAAGGCTTTCTCGGCGGTGGTGTGTGTGTGTTAGACATAAATAACGATGGTTGGGACGATATTTTCCTTGCGGGTGGGATGGGCGACGATCAACTTTATCTCAATAATAAAAACGGAACGTTTACCAATATTTATGAGCAATCAGGGCTGACAGGCACTAAAAAATTCATGACTCAAGCCGCTGTTGCTGCCGATGTCAACCGCGACGGTTTTGTTGATTTATACATCACAACCATTACGTCAAAAGGTGAAAAACAGTTGATTCCACGCGCACCTAATTTGTTATACCTCAATAATGGCAACAATACCTTCCGCGATGCCACCAAAGAATTTGGCTTATCTCAATTCAATTCCTTTAGCACAGGTGCCTCTTTTGGCGATTTTAATGCCGATGGTTATCCCGATCTTTATGTCGGCAATTATTTTACCGAATACCCGGGCGACCTAAGTGTCATCAACGTAACCGATGCAAAAATCGTCGGCGCCAATCAAATTACTGAGGGGTATCTGTTTTTGAATGAAAAAGGGAAATCGTTTAAAAACGTGTACAAAGACTATGGTTTGACCCACAAAGGCTATGGTTTTGGCGGCGTATTCACAGATTTTGACAACGATGGCGATCAAGACCTCTTTGTAAATCACGATTT
>JAYTUQ010000423.1:0-15817 GCA_043744455.1 Saprospiraceae bacterium
ATCGTCAAACAATCGCTGATATGGTCAATGACTTTAAGCAAATGCCAGCTTTTGATAAAAATCGAGCAACTGCTTAAATCTCACTGTATTTAACTTCTAAATTATTTGGTCACTTTCCCAATTTTCATAAAAACAGGGAAATACAACGATTTTCGCTCAAATTCGCCCCAAAATGCTTCCATTTCAAACATTAACTTCGGAATAGGATTATAACCATTCGCTTTTTTGAAATGTTGAATACTCGACCATGAGTTCAAATAACCTTCTAATTCATCTCTTTGCCACTTGAAAACCATCGAAAAATGAGGCGTTTTTATGGGTTCAAACGGAAAAGGGACGTTTTGATAACCTTCGTCTATATGCCGCCGTTCTGCATCCCAATATTTGTCCGTAATGCCGTGATAAAAATTCTGAATCAAATTATCCACTTCCTCATCATGAAAACGCATGACACCATAGCCCCAAATCGCTAAGGTTGCCTTTGGTTTAGCCACACGCCGTACTTCCGCATAAAATTTATCAAAATCAAACCAATGAACAGCTTGGGCAACGGTGATTAAATCAAAAGTATTGTCTGCAAAATCCGTTGCTTCGGCTTTGCCAACCGTATAGACAATATTATCGGCTTGTGCCGCATTGTCTAATTGCTGTTGACTTATATCAGTAGCAAACACTTTGTCGAAATGTTCAGCTAAGACCTTTGCTGCTTGACCGTTTCCAGTTGCACAATCCCATGCAATGCCTTTATTATCAACGTTTTGTAAAACGAAATCAAATAAAGTATCGGGATAAGTTGGGCGAAATTGAGCATAAGTTGCTGCTTGCTTTGAAAATAAATCTTTCATTTTACCCCCTCAGTATTTTTAAGTATTTTAAGTATTTTTAAGTATTTTTAAACTTTCATCTAATTTATCAGGAAAAAACAAGCCTACTGTTATCAAAATTGGGAAACTAAATAAAACGAAAAAAATAAGATAAACAGGTGTACCATCGTAATCTTCCTCACCAAAAACCATAAATGAAGTCGTTATTATGACAACAAATGAAAGAATCAATAAGGTAATTTTTTTTATCAAGTGATGCCATTTCGTAAAAGCAATGATTTTGTAACTTAACCAACTGAAAATTATCAAAAAGGGTAAAGAATACAAAAAAAGGAAACAAATTCCTTTAAAAATGTCCCAAACTCTGATGTGCATACCATTATAAAATGAAGCCCAAATGGATGAAAAAATTAAAATATCAATCAACCAAACCTTTAACGCGTAATAAAAAATTTGTCTAAAAACGGTTGATATTTTATTTTTTAAAATCATTTTTCTTCAGCATTTTAAAAAAGCCTAAATTTGTCAAAAATAAAGAAAATGAAACAAATTACCTTAACTGTTCCTGAAACAGAGTTCTTATCATTTTTAGAACTTATTAAAAAATTTGGTAAAGCCAAAATCAAAAAAATCAAAACAGAGCTACCACTTACGGAGGAAGAATTGCGCTTCGTTGAAGGATTAAAATCCGCTCTCAAAGAGGTTGAGTTGCACCAACAAGGTAAGATCCAACTAACAGACGCACGCGATTTTTTTGAACACTTGAAAAAAGAACAAACAACTTTCTAAAATGCCTATTCAAACCATATTATCAGAAAACTTTAAACGAGAAGTCAAAACTCTTGGCAAAAAATATCCCTCTCTAAATGATGATTTTCTTAAACTACTTGACGAATTAGCTCAAAACCCGCAACTTGGCACACCAATCGGACAAGACTGTTATAAAATTCGTTTACTCATAAAGTCAAAAAAAACGGGTAAAAACGGTGGTGGTAGAGTTGTTACGTGTGTCAAAATTGTTAACGAAAAAGTTTATTTACTTTCAGTCTATGATAAATCTGAACAAGAAAGCATATCTGACAAACGATTAAAGCTACTTTTGAAAGAGGCAGGATTATCATAAAACAACCCTGCTTTTTTTTAATTTTAAACTTCTTCCTTTTTTTCGTTAACGTGCTGCCATATCTTGGTCTGATTGCCCAAAATCTTAGTAAAACCCTTCACATCTTCGCCTGACCAAGCAATATTCATTTCGCCATAAGTGCCAAACCCAGAATTCATCAAATCGAATGTGGATTTAATACCTTGTAGTTCAAAACGATATGGCATTAACTTAACAATGACCTCACCCGTCACATTTACTTGCGTATCAGACAGGAACGTTTCGATGTTCCGCATCACAGGTTCGAGGAATTGTGCTTCGTGAAGAAACATGCCATACCAATTTGCCAATTGGTCTTTCCAGTACATTTGCCACTTTGTTAAGGTATGTTTTTCAAGCAATTGATGTGCTTTTACGATGATTAAAGCAGCGGCCGCTTCAAAACCGACGCGCCCTTTGATGCCGATAATGGTGTCGCCAACATGAATATCGCGCCCAATCGCATAAGGCGTTGCCAGACTTTCGAGTTTTTGAATCGCTTCTGTTGGGTGTTCAAACGTGTCGCCGTTGATGCCAACGAGTTCGCCTTTATCAAAATTGAGTGTAATTACTGAGGGGTCTGTTTTTTTAAGTTGCGATGGATAAGCGGCATCGGGCAACGCTTGGTCGCTCGTCAAAGTCTCTTTGCCGCCCACTGAAGTGCCCCAAATACCTTTATTGATGGAATATTGTGCTTTTTCCCATGAATATTCAACACCATGTTTTGCCAAATACTCAATTTCTGCTTGGCGAGAAAGGCGCAAATCACGAATCGGTGTGATAATTTCTAAATCATTGCCCAAAGTATTGAAAACGAGGTCAAAACGTACCTGGTCATTGCCTGCACCCGTCGAACCATGTGCCACAGCCGTTGCACCAATGTTGTTAGCATAACGAATAATAGACAAGGCTTGAAACATGCGCTCGGCAGACACTGAAAGCGGATAAACACCGCCACGAAGGACGTTGCCAAAAACGAGATATTTGATACATTGATCATAATATTCTCTGATAGCATCCACAACTGCGAAGGATTTTGCGCCCAAAGCATAGGCTTTTTCTTCCATAACCGCCAATTCAGTTTGCGTAAAACCGCCAGTATTGACGGTAACAGCATGGATTTCGCAATCTTTTTCAATCGTCAAATACTTTACGCAAAACGAGGTATCTAATCCGCCCGAGTAGGCGAGAACAACTTTTTTAGACATGAGTTTGATAAATTATTGGTTATTAATGATTTATAGTTATTTTACTGAGGGGGTAAGTTGAAATAGGGTTTCCAATCTATTGATTCAATATCTGCTTCTAATGGCTTAACACCTAATTCATCTAACACCATTTGAAAACTTACTTGTGCTGATGGTTTCGATGAATTATGTTTATACTCCTTTCTCAAACGTTGAATAAATGTTATCATTTGATAAACAAAGTATTCATTTCGTTCAATTTTAGATAAAAGGCGTTTGTTGGAATTTGAATCAAATAAATATTCTAACAATATTTTCAAGTCATTTAAATGAATTTTTGCAATCGAGATTTGATATTCAGCTAACTTTTTTGATAAATTATTAACAGCTTTATTTAGTTTAAAAGCAACCAATAAATCTTCAAATTTAAGGTCATCATTACAAAATTTATCATAGAACATTTCCCACAATACTTGATTATTTATTCCATTAAATGAGTAACCAATATATTCCATGTATATTTTTAAGTATTTCTCATTTTCATAAACTTCTACATTTTTTGGCACATTTCTAAATTCTCCACGCCGAATCTCATACCAATAATTTGTTGTAAACGACTCATTTTGCAAGCGAATTTGAACAGGGTCATTAGCCCAAAAATCACGCGGTTCAGTTGGATTTTGCTGGTTATTATATCTAGTTACATTTAATTCAAAAGCTCTATTGCCAATACCTTGTATAAGTCGAAAAGAAATCAATCCATTATCATTTATTGCATTTATTTCACCATTACGTGCATTTCTGTAGGCTTGATAAATCGAATAAACAGTTTGTGCGCCATTGATTATTTGCAATGCTGTAATTTCAATTTTTTGTGCTGTGGCATTGATTCGCTTAGGTAAACGCTGTGTAATTCCCGTTATACCATTATTATAATACCAAAAAAATGAAGAACTATCTTTTAAAGATTGTTCAATTTGATGGTTATAACTTGAAGCAATAAGTGGATTACGAATATTCCAAAAGAATAATTTAAAGCCATATTTTTCAAAAAGGTCATGAATTGTTTTAGGTCGTACCAAAAAAGTATATGACAAGAAAGGTGCATCAACTTGTAAGAAATTTTTCTCAATTTCCAACTGTTCAATAGGCAATGTTATGACCTCTGTTTCAGGATTGTAATCATATTCAAGCGGATTTTCAGGTTTAAATTCTTTATAACGTGTTTCAATAAAATCCCTTCTCAAACGCTCAATATCAATAATTTCAAGGTCGGCATATTGCTTTTTGAACAGTTCCACATTCTCTGATACTGAGAGGTTCGTTTGGCATAACGTTAAATAAACAAACTTAACATATTGATTTTCAGCAAGATGCTGCTTCAATGCTTCATATTGTTTATTAAAATTTTCATTTTTACTTGAAAATTGTTTTTGTCCTGAATAGACCAATTTAAAGTCATCTAATGTCGCTTTAAATGCTGTAGAATCAAGTTTTTCTGTGCAGTTTTTTTTCGATTTCCATTTTGATTGAATAACATAAACAATTTTTTTTCCGACATTATCAAATGTTGAAAAAATAATATCACACGACGTATCATCATCACCTTCAGTAATATTGAGATTGTATATCGGTCTTTTGCCATAAAACTTCATAAACCAAATCAAAAAAGCAAAGGACTTTCGCGTTGATTCATCACCTTTATGCAAACGGACATCTTGCGGGTTTTCGGCAATCACCTCGTTCAATTCATTATCTAAAGCATCATAAAAATCGTAAAAAGTCATTTTTTGTAATTTTTAACAAAATTACTTAATCGGCATCAGTTTCAGAACCTTATCTTCATAAAATTCAATTACTCCATCAATCGTCAAGAACATTTTCTACTTTTCAAGTTCCCCTTCAAATCCTTCAGCTATTAATTTATCTGATTGTTGAAAAGCTTTTTCAATTGTTCTCGATTTTCTATTGCCATTTTCAAAACTCTATTTTTTAAAAAATACTGAGGGGTATCATTTTGACAATCAACAATTTAGAAAAAATCTGTCGCGAATCTTACAGGCTTAAACTCCCGATATTCCTCCTCTTTTTCAAGCAAAGCGCCATTCGTTTTACCGTTTTTTTGATTGTCAATGATGATTTGATTGGTCAAATCAAAGCGCATTTTACGTTCAATTTCTTCCAATTTTGAAGGTGCGAGCATGCCCGTACACAGGCACATTTTGCGTTGTTTTTCTTGTAAAATAGCATAATTTGGGCAACTTGAACAGCCTTTCCAAAACTGTTCGTCTTGTGTCAAATCACTGAAAGGGACGGGCATATAGCCCAATTCTGTATTGATTTTCATCACAGGACCACTCGTTGTGATGCCAAAAACTTTTGCAGAAGGATATAAATCACGAGCGAGATTGAACGCCGCTTTCTTTATTTTACGCGCCAAACCATGTTTGCGGTATTCAGGGTCAACGATTAGACCTGAATTTGAGACATATTGTGTGTCACTCCATGATTCAACATAACAAAAGCCAATCATGCGTAAATCGTCAAATGCGATGACGGCATGACCTGTAGCCAGTTTCTTTTTGATATAATTTGGGTCTCGTTTTGCAATACCTGTACCGCGTACTTTTGCCGATTCTTCGATGAGGTCGCAGATGGATTGAGCATATATTTCGTGCGTTTCGTTGCCTATTTCGATGCGTAAATCCAATTGAGTGCTATTTTGTGTCAATTCCATTTCTCTGAAAATAATTTTTAATTGTTTGAAAATGAACGGGAATTAGAAAGTTACTATCCTGTAATTATAGAAAAAAAACTGTGCCTAATGGTTTATCAGTAGGAGACAGCACCCCCTCAGTAAGGTCACGTCTGTTTCTATAAATTTTGGATTTTAAGATTTGAGAGATATTAAGATTTCAAGTACATCGAATTGAGCAAGGCTTTTGCTTCGTTCTAATTCTAAATCATTGATTATTAATATCTTACAAAGGATTGTACGGCGAAGTTCCTTGAACTTCTGATGCCGGGGAAAGAGTATTTTTACACGCGGGGGCGTGGTGGAATACGGCTCGGTCGCAGCGGTCGGATTTGACGCTCGCAAGTAAGGATGGGATAATATGACGTAGCCGTTTGATACATGATGCAGCAAATGTAAGAACCCTCACCCTATTCTGCAACACTTGAACCGAATAAAATTCGTTTTTTAACTTAATTTTAAAATTTTAAATAAAAAACTTTACGATTTCTAAATATAATTCGGAGATATACGAATTTGATGATTTGAGGCTTATTTATGTTTTTTAACAAACGTTCATTTTGATTTGTTTTTATTAAAGAAATTATATTGGGGCTTAATATAAAATAACAAAATCGAATTAAATGAACATTTGGCTATTCAAAGTAGTTTTTATGTAATGTAAGGTCTCAATATTTTTTTATTTGCTTAGGCGTTTTATAGGAAAAAATGATAATTGTACCCAAAACTATGTTTTTACTAAAAAAATATGCTTTAAAAAGCTGAAATACCTTAATTTTGTAGAAATTAATGAACTACTATGGCGAAAGATATTTTCCACAATTTAGTAAAAGAAGCACTCATAAAAGATGGTTGGACAGTCACTGATGACCCTTTGACGCTTTTGAACAAAGCAGAAGGTGGTATTTCAACCGATTTAGGAGCAGAAAAGATAATAGTTGCCGAAAAAGGATTAACTAAAATTGCCGTAGAAGTTAAAAGTTTTATCAATCCTTCTATGATTCATGATTTTATGCGTGCCAGTGGTCAATATTATGGTTACAACGTGGTTATCAAAAGGAAGCAAATTGACCGTATTTTATACTTAGCAATGCCATCGTATGCGTACAAAAAACTGATAAAATACGAATTTATTCAAGCAATAATCGAAGAAATGTCTATAAAATTTATCCTTTTTGACGATAAAGAAAAAACAATTGTAACATGGAAAGAGTAGCTTTTTTTCAAAATAAGATTCAAGAAGTTCTAACAGAATATTTAGCTGATTTGCGACAACCAGCCAATAAAGATATTGAGTTTGTCCCCATTGCAGATAAAGAAAAAAATCACTTTCAAATCATTGCAATGGGTTGGGACAAAGACGAGCGTATTTTCAATCTTCTTTTCCATCTCGATATTTTAGGCGATAAAATATGGGTTCAAGAGGACAAAATGGAATACAGCATCGCCGAAAGATTGGTTGACAAAGGCGTTTCTAAAAAGGATATTGTTTTAGCGTATTTCCCTGATTATCATAGGGTTTATACGGAATATGCGGTGTCATAGCTCCCTTTATCCCCAATGACCACCTACAAAACCCCCTTCGTCGAAGGCAACCGCATATTATTCACATCACGCCGAATCGCCATCTTAATCGCTTTGGCAAATGTTTTAAAAATCGCTTCGATTTTATGATGTTCATTCGTCCCTTCCGCCTTGATATTGAGGTTACAACGCGCCGCATCACTGAACGATTTGAAAAAATGGTAAAACATTTCCGTTGGCATTTCGCCTATTTTTTCACGTTTGAAATCCGCATCCCACACCAACCATGGGCGACCGCCAAAATCCAAAGCCACTTGACACAAACAATCGTCCATCGGCAAGCAAAAGCCATAACGTTCGATACCCAATTTTGAACCCAACGCCATATAATACGCTTCACCCAAAGCCAGAGCAGTGTCTTCAATCGTGTGATGTTCGTCAATATGCAAATCACCGTTAACATGAACCGTTAAATCGCTGCCCGAATGACGCGCCAATTGGTCGAGCATGTGGTCAAAAAAACCCAAACCTGTTTTCATATCCGACTGCCCTGTGCCATCAAGATTCAAATAAATAGAAATATCTGTCTCTTTTGTCGTGCGTCGAACAGTTGCTGAACGGTCATTGAGTTTCAAAAATTCGTAAATATCTTTCCAATGTGCCGTTACCAGAGCGCAGTCATTTTCAAGAGCTAACTCTTTGATTTTCAAATCATTATTAGACAAATAAATGCCTTTACAACCTAAATTTTTAGCCAATTGGATATCCGTCACACGGTCACCAATGACAAAACTGTTGGCTAAATCATACAGCCCCCCCGCCCCCAAAGGGGGAGTACATGACGCGTCTGACTCCCCCCTTGGGGGCGGGGGGGCAAGATATTTTGTCATCATGCCCGTTCGCGGTTTACGTGTCGGTGCGTTTTCATGCTCAAAAGTGGGGTCAAGAAGAATATCGTCAAACGTAATACCTTCATTTTCAAAGGTTTTGAGCATTTTGTTGTGTGGCGGCAAAAAGTTTTCCCACGAATTGGCAGGCGTACCCAAACCGTCTTGATTTGAGACAATGACCAATTCGTAATCCAATTCTTCTGTTATTTTGCCCAAATATTTAAAAACATAGGGATAAAATTCGAGTTTTTCAAGTGAGTCAATTTGGAAATCAATGGGCGGCTCGACGATAAGCGTTCCGTCGCGATCAATAAATAGTACTTTTTTCATTTTCGTAAAAATTTGATAATCAATGGTTGCAGTATGGCAAAAAAATCGTCTGTAAAAAACCTTTTTGCGACCCCCTCAGTATTTCGCGCAAAATTAAGCGAATTGCGTAAAAAAGCGGTTATTTGCGTTTTTTAAAAGATAGCAATTCACATTTACTTTGGCGGGACTGTACATTCATATTCCATTTTGCAG
This sequence comes from Saprospiraceae bacterium, assembly GCA_043744455.1. Classification (GTDB taxonomy): domain Bacteria; phylum Bacteroidota; class Bacteroidia; order Chitinophagales; family Saprospiraceae; genus JAAFJT01. The sequence goes on from JAYTUQ010000423.1 coordinate 8,844, forward strand.
AAAGGCGTGTCATTACTGCAACTTCCATTTTTCGACTTCGCTACGGCTAAAAGACGATATGCTCACCGCTATTTTGACTGAATTGGACTTACAAAAAGACTATCTCAATCAAGCAACTATTGAAACCATATATTTTGGCGGCGGCACACCTTCTGTATTGACTACCAATGATTTAGATGTTTTATTTAAAAAAATATACAGCAATTTTTCCATTGCTGACAATCCAGAAATTACGCTTGAAGCCAATCCCGATGATTTAAGTCTTGATTATCTACAAAGCTTAAAACAATACACACCCATTAATCGCCTCAGCATCGGCATCCAATCTTTTTCAGAAGATGACTTGCGGTGGATGAATCGCGCGCACAATGCCATTGAAGCCAAAATGTGCATCGAATACGCTCAAGATATAGGTTTTGATGATTTGACTGTGGATTTGATTTATGGCTCACCGACCACAAGCGATGCGCAATGGTTGCACAATTTGCAAACAGTTTTTGATTATGATATTCCACATATTTCATGCTACGCTTTGACGGTGGAGGAAGGGACGGCTTTGCACAGCCTTGTGAAAAACAAAAAGACCCATTCAGTATCGGACGAACATCAAGCTCGGCAATTTGAGATTTTGATGGATCAAATGCGGCGCAATGGCTATTTGCACTACGAAATTTCAAATTTTGCACAACCTGACCATTTTGCCCGCCACAATTCCAACTACTGGCTCGGCGTGCCATATCTCGGCATAGGTCCTTCGGCACATTCATTTGATGGTTTGAATCGGCAATGGAATGTAGCGCATAATCCTAATTATATCAAGCAATTACAAAATAATGAACTGCCTTATACGAAAGAAATACTGACAGCTGAACAACGCTATAATGAATATGTGATGACAACGCTGCGTACTTTGTGGGGCTGTGACCCCTCAGTCATCGGCAAGCGTTTTGGTCAAAAGTTCCTAAAATATTTTAATCAAAAAATTGTCGAATTCGTTCAAAATCAAACAGTTACGACGGATGGGAAAAAATATTTTTTAACCGATAAAGGACGGCTTTTAGCAGATAGGATTGCGATGGAGTTGTTTTTTGAGTAAAGCGAAGCCACAGGTATCGGATACTGAAATTGAATCATTTTAGTTTTTTTTGAAAAAAAACTAAAATGATTCAATTTCAGTATCCGATACCTTACGAATTTACAAGATTCAATATCGCAACCGCCTTACAAATTCCCATGCCACAATACCCACCGAAACGGCAATATTCAACGAGTGTTTTGTCCCAAATTGAGGGATTTCTACGACAAAATCAGCCATATTTATAGCAATTTCTGAAACACCATCCACTTCATTGCCAAAAATGAGAGCATATTTTTTATGTGATGCATCTTCAAAATCAATATTATTTAAAAAAATAGAAGTGTCTGCCTGTTCGACAGCGACCAAAACATACCCCTCAGTACTCAGGGCTTCCAGTGCCTCTTTTGTTTCAGAAAAATGTCGCCACGCCACCGATTCTGTGGAACCCAAAGCCGTTTTCATAATTTCTCGATGCGGCGGTTGTGCCGTAAAACCACATAAAATAACCTCTTCGCAACCAAATGCATCGGCTGTTCTGAATGCTGAACCGACGTTGAGGGCAGAGCGCACGTCATCTAAAACGATAACTAAAGGTGTTTTTTCAGCTACTTTAAAATCCTCAACCGATGGACGGTTAAGTTCTTCCATTTTTAATTTTTTAATCACTGATTTAGACTTATTTTTATGATAACTATTTGATTTTTAAAGATTTAGTAAATTTTCAATATTTACTAAAACTAATTTGCACCTCACCCCCGTTATTGTACTCGGCCTTTCAAAACCACTTTTTCTATCCAATTTGAGCCAAAGGCATAAGGCAAATAAGCGACTGACGGAACAGGCTTCGTCATGATACAATTGCCTAATTTGCCTATTGCTATGCTGCCAAAATCGTTGCTCATCTCCAAAGCAGCTGCCCCATTCAACGTTGCCGCATTAATGGCTTCATCGGGTGTCATACGCAAGCGAATGCACGCCAAACTGACCACAAACGGCATGGATACTGAGGGGGTCGTGCCCGGATTAAAATCGGTGGCGAGCGCAACGGTGACGCCTGCATCAATGAGTTTTCGAGCGGGTGGCGTGTGGCTATCGTTTAAGAAAAAAGGAGCGGTTGGCAATAGCGTTGCAATCGTTTTTGAATTTTTTAATATCGAAATTTCTGCATCATTTAATACTTCAAGATGGTCAACTGAAACGGCATTGTGTCGCACCGCTATTTCGATGCCACCCATAGAGTTGAATTGGTTGGTGTGGATTTTAGGTTTCAAACCATACTTTGATGCTGCACTCAAAATACGGTCAGTCTCCTCGCTTGTAAATGCGATTTTTTCACAAAAAACATCGACATAATCTGCTAACCCTTCATCTGCAATTTTGGGCAACATCTCATTGATTATCAATGATATATACCCATTTCGGTTGTTTTTATATTCCAATGGAACAGCATGTGCGCCTAAAAATGAGGCTTTTATTTCGACATCAGAAACAGCCTTCAATCGCTGAATTACGCGCAATATTTTCAACTCACTATCAAGGGTTAAACCGTAGCCGCTTTTGATTTCAAGGCAACCCGTACCCATAAGTCGGGCTTCATTTAGCTGTAAAACGCTGCGGTCGAACAGCTCATCTTCGGGCATCGCTTGTAAACGTCGCGCCGAATTGAGAATGCCACCACCGCGTGCGGCTATTTCTTCGTAAGGAATGCCTTGAATGCGCATCTCGAATTCCTCTTCGCGAGTGGCTGCAAAAACCAAATGCGTGTGGCTATCGCACCATGCGGGCAATACGATTCTGGCGGTTGCATCTATCGTTTCATCTGCACGTTGAGGGCAATCAACCATTGCACCAAATTGCGTAATGCGTTGATTTTCAATGAGGAGAAAAGCATTTTCCATGGTTGGTAAATCCGCCATTTCCGCACCGCAAAGCCTCGTTTTACTGAGGGGGTGTATGCCTATGAGTGTACGAATATTTTTTATAAGAAGAGCAGACATTTTACTTTTAAATTTTCCACAAAGTTACCTTTTACCTTCAATTTAATCTTTAAAGGCATTAAAAAAGGCATAATCCGTTAGAATTATGCCTTTTTAAACTGTATCTATGTTGTTTTACAACTCTTTTATTTTCACTTCTACCCGCCGATTGAGCAAGTCTTCTTCGGGTTGACAACCACCATTGGCGCAATCTTTAAGCGGACGGATGCGTCCATAACCATGTGGCATGAGACGTTTTTCTTTAATTCCTTGCGATTTTAGATAGGCAACAATTTCTTCGGCACGTTTGGTAGAGATGGTTTTAGCAATCTTATCAGTCTCAATGACCCCCTCAGTATGAACACAAATTTCGATGACTAATTTGCGGTTTTTCTTCAAAAAGTCGGCTAAATTGTCCAATTCTGCCGCCATATCAGGCGAAATGCCCAATTCTGATTGTGTTTTATATCGTATATTTCCAGCGAGAAAAGATTTATTTGGACGCATTTTGTCATTGTCGAGTAGGATTTGCATTTGGTCAAGATATGTTTTGACACTTCCATCGTTGTCCTTTTCTATGTCTTTTGTTTTGAATTTGCTTGACTTTTTACTTGAAGTGGTAACTTCTTTTTTTGCTGCTTTTGTAGGGCTTAATGAAGCGTCATTGCTTTTTGATTCAACATCACTGATTATAGTTTCAGTTGAAGCTTCTTGATTTTTATGGACATTTTTTGATGATTCAAAAGCCATTTTATGACTTGAATCTGCCAATAAAGTCTCTTTTTGAACCTTCGGAGAATCCGAATTGGCGGCAAAAATCTTATTTTCGGGCACATTATCCGACGCCATCTTAAAAAGAAAAATATCGTCACCACGCCCGCTACGCATTGAAGTAAATGCCCCACTTAGACCATCTTTATCAAAACAAATCGAAATATCATCGTAAGGGCTATTCATAGGTGTACCGACATTGACAGGCGTTTGCCATTCATGTGTCGTTGAATCTTCTTGCGTAACAAAAATGTCGTAGCCGCCATAACTCGGATGCCCTTTTGAGCAAAAATAGAGCTTACCGTCGGCTGTGGCAAAGGGAAAGCCTTCATTGTCAGCCGTATTGACTTTTTTTCCTAAATTTTCAGATTTTGCCCATCCTTTTTTCATTTTGGTCACCACATAGATGTCCAAACCACCAAAACCATCGCTTCTTTGGGCAGTATAGAACAGGCGTTTGCCATCAGGTGAGATGGCAGGATAGACATAATTGTTTTCAGGTGTGCAAAAAGGCAACATTTCGATATTGCTAAAGGAGAGACCATCTTGCGTTTCTGCCGTAAAAATCTGCATATTGTATGTGCCATTACGTCCTGGTTTGCTGCCATTGCGACAGAAATAAACTCGTTTGCCGTCTGCTGTGAAGGAGATATTAGAGGTATTTCGGTTGATTTCAGATAATTTTGCGGATAATTCGCGCGGTTCTGTAAAAGTAGTATCACCCTTACGCTCGGCATAATAGACGGTAACATAATCACGCCCTGTGGTCGGGTTCTTTTCTTTCAGAATATTAAACTTCGCCTTACGGTCTGACGCAAATGCCATGCCTTTGCCAAACATCACGGGTGCATTGTCGTCGCTGTCAGAATTTTGAGAAAAAGGAAAAATGGCGACATCTTTATAGAGTGGTTTTAATTTTTTTATTTTATCCACATTATCGAGCAATAATTTGCCGCGCTCATTTTCGGGCTGGAGTTTACAGTATTGTTTAAAATAGAATTTCGCTTCATCATATTGCCCCAACATCATAAGGGTTTCGCCGTAGTGCAAAAAGTCATCGGGACGCGCATTATCATCTTCAACGATATTCGCTAAGAGCGGCGCAGCCTTGTCGGGTCGGCTCAAAATGCGGTAACAATTTGCTAATTTGGTCTTAGCAGCCGTATTATTCTGTTTTTTGGAAAGAAAGGCTTCATATATAGGAATCGCCTCCGCGTATGCACCGTTTTTGAATAGGTCATTGGCGCGGTCTATATTTTGACCCCTCAGTAGCGTTATGAAAAAAGTGAAACAAATGAGTAGTTTAAATCTCCATACAATCATTTTACCGTCTATAGTTTAAATCGTGTTATAATTTTGGTTATAAAATTCAGTCATTTTACAACTCAAATGTCTTAGTTGAAAAAATAATTGTTACGTTTTGTGTTCTTTATCGTCCAAAAGTCGTGCTAAGTTCACTATTCAAAGAGAGAACAAGTGTTAATTATTCCTTTTTTGTGTTTTTAGGGTTCATTAAATGTCTAAACGGCTCTTATCAGATGTCTAATAATATTTTCAAATCATTAAAAATTTAATTATGAAGATTATAAATATTTTATCAGTTGCATGTTTCGTGGCATTGACAGCCCCCTCAGTATCCATCGCTCAAATTACATCCAAAGGGGTTGAAGGGAAAACTTCAGTAGCTGCACCTGCTACCGTTTCGCTCGTTCGAGAAGGGGAACGATCCATGAGTCAAGGAAACAAAAATGCATTAACAGTAGATTTGTACAAAACGTCCCCAAAATTTGTCGAAAAATTGTGGAAAGATTACGTTAAACAGTATAAAGGGGAAACTAAAAAAGACCGTAAAACAGAAGAATGGTTCACCGATAATGCAACTATTGGTTCTATAGGCGGGGCAAATACCGTAGATTTATATGCAAAATTTACTGAAAATAATGATGCTACCACGCTTGGCATGTGGATTGATTTGGGCGGTGCTTATGTTGGGTCAAAAGAATATTCGGACAAATATGCGGCAGCAGAAAAAATTCTGACCGATTTCGCTTTGTCTGTGCAACGCGAACAAACAAAAGAGCAACTAAATGAACAATCTGATTTATTGAAAAAACTCGAAAGACAGCAACGTAATCTTGAAAAAGACAATCAAAACCTACACGATGACATCGAAAATTGGAAGAAAAAAATTGCCAAAGCTGAAACTGATATTGAAACCAATATAAAAAGTCAAATAGACTCGAAGGCTAAAATAGAAGTACAAACGAAATTAGTAGAAGAAGTTCAAAAGAAATTGAACTCAATGAACTGATAATAAAGGGCAAAACGCACATCAAGTATTTTAATAATATGTGGTGTGTTACCCCCTCAGTATTTGAACAAAAAATAAAGACGTTAAGACTCCACTTGTAAGTCTTAACGTCTTTTTATTTCTGTTTTAGAACTTAATTTTTAAAAATTAAGCCGTAGCCGCTTCGTTAGGTATGATGAAAACAACCCGTCTGTCATCTTTACCTTTTTTGAAACCAACTTTACCAGCTACTGCCGCGTGTATAGTAAAATCTTTACCCATATACACGTTTTGGCCTGGGTGGAATTTTGTTCCACGTTGACGAATCAAAATATTACCTGCAATAGCTGCTTGACCGCCGAACATTTTTACGCCCAAATATTTGGCTTTACTGTCGCGTCCGTTATCGGAACTACCGGCGCCTTTCTTATGTGCCATGTCTTTTTTTTCGTTAAAATTATTAAATAAAGTTAATGCTTTTAATTGTCGTTGTTTCTATTAAAATGTAAAAATCAATACAAAAACAAGGGCAATTAGGTCAAATTTAAGCCACAATAGTACCAATAGTGATACTTGTTAAAGCGTCGCGGTGACCATTTTTGACGCGATAGCCTTTACGGCGTTTCTTTTTGAAGACGATAACTTTGTCGCCTTTCAAATGTTCGTTTACGGTGGCATTTACAGTTGCGCCACCTACAGTCGGCGTACCGATACTTACAGAGCTACCAGAGTCAATCAACAATACTTCGTGGAATGTTACGCTGTTGCCTGCTTCGGTTTCTAACCGGTGGACGAAAAGCTGTTGCCCTTCAGTCACTCTTACTTGTTGACCGGCTATTTTTACGATTGCATACATGAT
>JAYTUQ010000424.1:0-15754 GCA_043744455.1 Saprospiraceae bacterium
TAAAAAGATTCACCTTTAATATGACTAATTTTGAACACTTTAGAGCAAGATGTTTTGCGTTCAAAAATTAGTTGCCGCTAAAATTGTCACAGAGCCTAAGTTTTAATTGAGAAATAAATGAACCTTAGTTTTCTAATTCAATAAAATGGGTTAAATTTGCGGCGATTTTGAAATAACCCGATGTTGGTTGAGCCAATGATTCGGGTCTTTATTAACTAATTACACAATATTTCAGATGGCAGTTAAAATCCGTTTGCAAAGACACGGTCGCAAAAAAGCCCCGTTTTACCACATCGTTATCGCTGATAGCCGTGCACCACGTGATGGCAAATTCATCGCTAAAATCGGTACTTATAACCCGATGACAGTTCCTGCAACCATCGAACTTGACCGCGACGCGGCGTTCAGTTGGTTAGAAAAAGGCGCACAAGCGACTGATACTGTAACCGCAATCCTTCGCTACAAAGGCGTCATGTACCGCAAACACCTTCAACGGGGTGTTAATAAAGGGGCACTCACCATTGATCAAGCGAGTGAGCGTTACAATGAATTCGTCGAAAACAAAGAAAAAGTAATCAGCGCAAGTGTTGTCAAAACACAAGCTAAAAAAGCAGAATATCACCAAGCTGTTTTTGGTAAGCCAAAAGCTAAAAAGGTTGTTGCAGCACCTGTTGCTGAAGTGGCTGAAACTGTGGAATCAACTGACGCTGCTGAATAATCAATTTTATGCTTTGTTACTGAGGGGCTGTTTTTGAATCTTTTTGATAAAAAAATCGATAAACCATTAACAGACATTGATTTAGATATATAAATTTGCACTACGAGCCTGATGGAACCGATTGTTGTTCCATCAGGTTCGTAGTCTTTAAGCCCCGATTTTTTCTCAAAACTATTTTAACATTCACGTTCTAAAAATCAGATAATCATGCTCGATTTAAATGAAAAATATTTAGGCCGCTTACAAGAAATTGCGGAAGGCATTCAAAATTCTGAAGCTTATGCAGCATATTTGGACACGGAAGAAGAAGCCGAATACAAAGTGATGTGCGATATTTACGAACCACGTATCGCCAAAATTTACGCAGAAGTCGCTGCAAATGACCCTTTACAACTGATTTCTTTAGAGCGTATCTTGTTGAATTCTTATTTTGAAGGTTTGTTTTTGCAACGCATTTTGGGCTTCTCTGTACTGAGGGGTCAGATAAATGGCCAATTTAAGTACGTGCGTCCTCAAAATCACTTCAAAGATGTGTTGACAGCAATACTTGAATCGTCAAATTTTGAATTCATAAAAAAACGTATTGGTCAATCTGTGCAAATGGGTTTTGCTTTGTCAAGTGATATTTGGATTACGGACTTTATCAATGACGTAGTCAATAAACGCCTACGTTATTATTTGCAAAGCAATAAATTGGACAAATTCCGTGAATTACATGAGCGAGAATTGGGTTTTCAGCGGTATAAAGCCCAATTTGATAAAGATAATTTCTTAACAGCTAATTTCCCAAACAACTTTTCAGCTTTAAAAGTGGAATATCCAGAACTTAAAAACTTCTTGATGTACCGCATCGGTAAGCGTTTGAACAATGTAAGTTTATTATCTTTTATCGTTGATGCTGTTAAAAATCCAGCACTGCAAGGCACAACAGAACACATCCAATTGATGTGCTTGACGATGAATTTCTTTAATTTAGAGCCAGAAGATACACAAGCAGTGACAGTTATTTTTAATAAATTGCGTCAAGAAATTCCTGAATTTGATGAAAAATATTTGTCTTTCATCAACGATATGCAAGAAGCTGCTTTCGAATTAGATGCGAAGGCAGAGATGAAAGCGTCAACGATGATAGATAGAAATATTCAAGATAATGTGACCGAATATTACCGAATTGCAGATATTATTCATACACAGGACTATGAAAATGAAGATGTTATGCAAGTTGTTAAATATTTTTACGACAATCACGAAGGACTTTCAACGGTCAATGAATGCGTTCGTCGTTTGGTATTTGGCTACATTCAACGCGTTATCACAAATTTGAAAACTCGCGAATATCCTAAATATTTCGAAATTTCAAAAACCTTCTCATCTTATATGCGGATTTTTGAAAACGAGCATTTTAATCAAAATTTACGCGACATTTCTCTTGATTATATCCATAAATGTCTTGTTAAGTTTCTTGATAAACGGGCTAAAGAATATCAAGAAATCAAACGTTTCGTTGCTTCTTACTTTGAAGTATGGCACTTTTTGAAAGAAAAAGAAATCGTTGAGATGTTTAAAACCCGCCGCAAACGCAAAACGGCAGACGCATAATTTAATGGATAATTTATAATTTATAATGGATAATGGATAATGGATAATTTATTGATAGTCAATAAATTATCCGTTATCCACTATCCATTTTGCGTTATCCACTATCCACTATCCACTATCCACTATCCATTAAATCATGTTTCGTTATTTCATTGCCAACAAACCATTCAACGTCCTTTGCCAATTTACGCAAGAAAAAGAGGGGCAACAGACTTTAGCTGACCTAAATTTCGATTTTCCAAAAGATGTTTATCCAATCGGACGGCTTGATATTGATAGTGAAGGTTTGTTGTTGATGACCAATGACCGCACGCTGAACCATACTTTACTTAATCCGCAATTTGCGCACGAGCGCACCTATCTTTCTCTTGTTCAAGATGTGCCAACCGATGAAGCACTTGAACAATTTCGCCACGGCTTAGATATTAAAATTGAAAAAAAACGATATAATACACTGCCTTGTCGCTGTAATAGAGTAGCAGACCTCTCGCAATTTTTCAACGGAAATGCCGTGTGGGAACGTGTACCGCCACCGATGCCACAAGCTTGGAAGCAGATGGTTTGGCTTGAAGTCATTTTAATTGAAGGAAAATACAGGCAAGTACGCCGTATGTGTGCTAAAATCGAACACTCATGTTTGCGTTTGATACGTGTAAAAATAGCCAATTTGACCCTCGGAGACCTTGCTCCCAATGAAGTTATGGAATTGGACAGAGATTTTGTTTATACACAATTAGGGCTTACTGTGAAGTGATTAAATTTGGAAAATCCGTAATCAAACCATCTACTTTCCACCCCCTCAGTATATCCGCCGTTTTTACATCGTTGACCGTCCAGGTCACTACTTTTATGCCGTATTTATGGGCATTATCAATGGTGCTTTTTCTTAAAAATTTATAATACGGACTGTAAATTGCAGGCAAAAAGCCTAATTGCCTCATATTTTGAAGGAAAGAATATCTATTTTCAGTCAAAAATGCCAATTTTACTGAGGGGGTCTGTTGTTTCATTTCTTTCAAAAGATAGGGGTCGAAAGAAGAAATATAAAAAGCGGAAGGCGCATCTAAACCTATTTTTTTAATTTCTTTTGTCAAAAGACGAACAAAGGAAGGCGGTGGTAACACCAAACGTCCATACCAATTTGGATGGCTTTTTACTTCAATATTCCAAAAAGGTTTTTTAAAATTCTCACTTTCACAATAAATATGAACAGCGGAAATTAATTCATAAAATGTTGGTTTATAAGCAGTTATAGCTTTTTGTGTTGGAAAATGGGGATGACCTAAAATGCCACAATCGTATTGTTGAATTTCAGAAACGGTTAAATGCCGTAACAACCGACCTTTAGCAGCTAAAGGTGTTCTTTCGACATAAGCATCTGATATGATTCTATCCACAATTTCACCATTCCGTAATGAACAAAATAGAGGAGACTGCCAAGGTTCATGCGATACCATCAATTGATTGTCTTTTGAGACAACGACATCAATTTCTAAACCGTCAACACCCAGACTAACGGCTTTGCAACAGGAAGCAATCGTATTTTCGGGCAACAAACCGCGCGCACCGCGATGTCCTTGAATGTGAAAAGATTTTTGAAAATTCAAAGGTGTATTATGTTTGAATCGCAATAGGAATCTATATTTTTGCCAAAACTACTATTTTTCTTTCATTTTCAAATAAAATCAATATGACAAATCAACCTTTCCAAGTAACTATAAATGATAAAAATTTTGAGGTCACACCCCAAGCGGCAAACGAGTTAGACATAATCGCAGAAAGTGATGCTTTTTATCATATTTTAAAAAATAAAAAATCGTATAAAGTTGAAATTCAGTCTATTGATTATATAAATAAGACATTTACTTTCAAAATAAATGGCTCAATTCACACCGCTAAAATCCACGATTTGTATGACCGTCTCATTGACCAAATGGGTATGAAAGTGGGTCTAACACAAAAAGTAGGCGACATCAAAGCGCCTATGCCTGGCTTGGTGATTGAAGTGGCTGTTGAAGTCGGTCAAACCCTTGAAAAAGGCGATAAAGTCTTAATTTTGGAAGCTATGAAAATGGAAAATGTCATCAAAGCTGCGGGCGAAGGCATTGTAAAAGCTATTTACGCCACCCAAGGCCAGCCTGTGGAAAAAGGTCAATTATTGATTGAAATGGAATGAGTTATTAGTTAGTTATGAATTATGAATTATGAGTTATTTCAGAATAACTGATAACTAACTGATAACTAACTCATAACTAACTCATAATTCATAATTCATAACTAACTAACGCATTATGATTTTTCGACGCAACAATCTTAACATTGGTATTGGCTTGGGCATGTTATTACCCATTGTCGTTTTTGGTTTGTTATCAAGTTTTATAAGTCTATTAGGTTTACCCTTTAAAACACGAACATTAGCACTCATCGCTATCTGTTTGAACATGCTCATCGTTCAAATGTTTAGAAAGAATAGAGCCAATGAGTCCATTCGAGGCGTTGTTTTGGCAACCGTTGTGATGGCTTTTGTTTGGTTTGGTTGGTTTTATGAGGAAATTATGGCAGAATGGAATTAACGAAGTCTAATGTTAGATGCGGGATTTAACCTAATTTACTATCGTATTTCTAACAACGAATATTTTTTCAAAAACAACAAATGCATGGACGACAACGCCATTTTTTGGGAAGACCCGATATTTGACAATGTAAATATAGCAGAGGCATTTAATACCGACTATATGTCTCTTGTCGAGTGGGAAAATATGCTGGCTACGGGGTGGCGGCACAATGCTTTGATGTTTTTTAGAGTGAGTTCACAATTAGATGATGATGGAAAGAAGCTCGATATTTTGCCGCTTCGCTATCAATTAAATCAATTTGAAATGTCTAAAAGTCAACGAAAGGTTTGGCGTCAAAACCAAGACTTGACCTTCAAATTAGTACCCCTCAGTATCAGCGATGAAATGCACTTTATGTTTGAGCAACATACTCAGCGTTTTAAATATAATGTGCCACATTCTATCTTCGATTTTGTGTCGCCCATTCCTAATAAACCTTTTCCAACCTATCAATTTGAGGTTTATAAGCTCGATAAACTCATTTGTTGCACTTTTGCAGACATTACATCTCATACATTGAGCAGCACGTATGCTATGTTCGACCTTGAAGAATCAAAACGCAGTCTCGGTATTTTTACCATGTTATTAGAAATGCTTTATGGTGTAAGCTATAAAAAAACGTTGCATTACCCCGGTTACGCGTTTTTACAACCCTCCTATATGGATTATAAAAAAAACTTTTCAGGCGCGGAATATTTTGATTGGCTAACAAGGGATTGGTTTAAACTTTAATAAGTCATTTTGTCATTGTGTCATTTGTCATTTGTCATTGTGAACTTACCGATTGACTAAATGACTAAATGACAAATGACTATTGACTAAATGACAAATGACAAATGACTATTGACTAAATGACTATTGACAAATGACTATTGACTAAATGACTATTGACAAGTGACTATTGACAAATGACTATTGACTAAATGACTATTGACCATAAATAAATGAAATACTACATCATAGCAGGAGAGGCTTCGGGCGATTTACACGGCTCAAACCTCATTAAGTCATTGAAAATCAACGACAAAGAAGCAGAGATATACGCATGGGGCGGCGATATGATGGCTACTGAGGGGGCTGTTTTGCGGAAGCATTATCGGGATTTGGCGTTTATGGGTTTTCTCGAAGTCATCAAAAATATTGGAACAATATTCCGAAATATCGCTTTTTGTAAGCAAGATATCCTTGAATTTCAGCCCGATGTCATCATTTTTGTAGATTATCCTGGTTTTAATTTGCGCATTGCAAAATGGGCGAAAGAGCAAAATTTCAAGACATTTTACTATATTTCTCCTCAAATTTGGGCGTGGCATACCTCGCGTGTGCATGGCATCAAAGAACGCGTGGATAGAATGTTTTGCATTTTACCGTTTGAAAAAGATTTTTATAAAAAGTTTGATTACGAAGTAGATTTTGTAGGGCATCCTTTATTGGATGTTGTGGCGAATGCTGAAAAAACGACCATAGAGGATTTCAGATTGAAAAATGGTTTAGATGAACGTCCTCTCATCGCTTTGTTGCCAGGCAGTCGGAAACAAGAGATTGAAAAGATGTTGGCTATTATGTTAACGGTTCAACCATATTTCCTTGATTATCAATTTGTTGTGGCAGCTGCTTCTGCACAATCATTGTCGTCTTTCGATGTTTTTTTTAAAAAATCTGTCGTAAAAGGAAATATGGACAGTGTGGGGGAGGCGGTCAAAATTGTTCAAAATCAAACCTATACTTTGTTGCAACATGCGACAGCCGCATTGGTCAAATCAGGCACTTCTACTTTGGAAACGGCTTTGTTTGGCGTGCCCGAAGTGGTGTGTTATAAAGGTTCAAAGTTTTCTTATGCCATAGCTAAAAGAGTAATTAAGGTGAAATATATTTCGCTTGTTAATTTGATTGCAAATAAAGAAATCGTCAAAGAATTGATACAAGAAAATTTGACGACAGAAAATTTGATTCGGGAACTGCAATTAGCCATTGATAATCAAGATATTATCAAAAAAGAATACAATATACTGAGGGGTATGCTTGGTAACAAAGGAGCGAGCGACAAGACGGCTGCGTTGATGTGGCAGTATTTGAATGAAGGATTAAAAGAACAAAAATAATGTCTGAAAAAAAAATACTTAAAATCGGTATTACAGGTGGCATCGGAAGCGGTAAAACCACTGTTTGCCACATATTTGAAACACTTGGTATTGCTGTTTATTATGCTGACGACCGCGCTAAGGCTTTAATGGTAGAAAATGAAGTTTTGATAAAAAACATAAAAAAACTTTTTGGCGAATCTGCTTATCTGCCTGATGGTTTGCTCAATCGAAAACATATAGCCGATATTGCCTTTCACAATCCATTGATTTTGAATGAGTTAAATACTTTAGTTCATCCTGCTGTTTGGTTAGATGGCGAAAAATGGCATGAGGCTCAAACACATGCCCCTTATACACTTAAAGAAGCGGCTCTGCTGTTTGAAAGTGGTGGTAATGTACTTTTAGATAAAATAATAACGGTGGTAGCTCCCGTTGAAACACGTATTGAACGGGTTTTACTGAGGGGGGGCGGTGCACTGAACCGAAGTGATGTAGAAGCAAGAGTCGCTAAACAATTGCCTGATGAAGAGAAGATAAAACAATCTGATTTTGTGATTTGGAACGACGGAACACAAGCATTGATTCCGCAAGTTTTAACGATACATCATGCCTTAATCTCTCTTTGAATCTCAAACGCTCATGCGCTCATGATGGATTTTCGCGCTTATTTTCTATGCTCTTTTGGTCTTCTATTTTCTTTTTTTTGTCTTCTTCTTTGTTCTTATGCTCTTCTACTGCATGAATGTCTGTACCTTCATTTAGTTCTTTTTCCTTAGTGACGACAAATGTGGCATAATCATCTGGTTCGATTGGGTTATGGGAAAATATAGCATAATTTTTAGTAAACTCTGCCCCAAAAAACAAAATAGCCGATGAATAATATACCCATAAAAGAATAAATGCCAACGATCCCGCTGCGCCAAATGCTGATGCAACTGCTGTTTTGGACAAATAAGTAATAATTAAATATTTACCCAAGAAGAATAAAATAGCCGTAAAAAAAGCCCCAGAAAGGACATCTTTCCACTTCAATTTTACATCAGGTAAAAATTTGAATATAAATGCAAATAATAGGATTAATAGTGCCACTTTAGATCCCATTAAATCGGAAAACTGATAATAAATCTGTCCTGTAACCGCCTCTCTGCCAAAAAATAACCCTGTAATGCCTATAATGATGATTAATACAGGGGCAATAGAAAAGACGGTATAATACGACAGTGACGCGCTGTACTTCAGTTGTAGTAGAAGATGTTGTTGGTCCAACTTGTGCTGTTGCAGATGATGACCAAACGATAGCTAAAATGGCTATGCCCATAGAAATTGACTTAATCATTTTGTGTGATTTTTAAGTTTATTTAATTGTTTTTCTAATAAATAAAAGAGGAAATAAAGAATTGATTTATGACTAAATTTTCTTCTAATTATATTTTACTCTCTTAATGAATATAACACATTGAAGTGTCATATTTATATAGAATAATATAAAAAAACTCTACCATCTTGTAAAAAAAACGAATAAGCAATAAAGTGTTGAGCTAATACCACATGTTGTGGATTTAAATAGAAATTTGAGAATTTTGGGTTCTTTTTTACCTATAATGTGTCATGAGGATTGAGTAACAATTTACACAGTTAGGTGGTAGTGAATTTGTCTTTTCACTTTTTCTATTCAAAAAAGAAGGATGAGATAGGAGAAATATGTATAGTTCAGAGGAGGGATAACAAATATATATCAAAAGTATGTACATTGCCGAAGGTTTAGATACTAAAGGCTTTACATTCTCGCTTCATAATGAAATACAACGTTAAAGACATTGAATCACCTCGTTTAATTCAAGGTGAATGTTTTTTGTTTTTTCATAAAAGGTTAATAATGACCGTCAACCATTCAAATATTACATAGTGATGAAGGCTATTCAATATTTATCCGCCTCGAAAATTTTCAAACGTATTTTACAGCCTATTCCTTAATCGGTGATGCTTTATCAATTTTTTATTTTGAAGATATTTTACAAGAAAATTTTACACTTTATTTATAACTTTTTTAACAAATAAAAATGACATCTAATCCTCTTGCCACTTTATGGCAAACACTTGTTGGGAATTCTACCGATAAGCCAGACTCGGTAGCCCGACGTAAAAAACAATATATTCATGGAAAGGCGTATGATGCAGCAGGAAATTTACTTCCCGCTTCTGCCATATTAGGAGATCAACCTTATGTTGGCGAAATCATGATGTTTGCAGGTAATTTCGCCCCCCAGGGTTGGGCACTCTGCGAAGGGCAACTTCTGCCTATTTCTGAATATACCACTTTTTTCACCCTTATTGGTACCACCTATGGCGGTGACGGACAATCAACTTTTGGCTTGCCTGATTTAAGAGGGCGTATTCCTTTACATAAAGGCTCGACCAATAATTCCATCGCGATATCGAGTGGTGTGGAGCAAGTGACCTTGACGGCAGCCAATATCCCAACTTTGGCTCAAAGTACCCCGTTGGCAAAGGTTCGAGCAACCGGCACGGCTATCGTGGGCGCTACTGACGGTAAAGTTGAAACTGCCACAGCTGCCCTGACAAGTACGGGCACATCATCACAGCCACACGACAATTTACCACCCTACACAGTCATTAATTTTTGTATCGCTCTTTTCGGTATTTTCCCAAGCCCTTCGTAACGGCTTTTATCACCTAATTTTTTAATAAAACTAATTGCATAAAAATGGAACGTAGAAGCTTTTTTAAGCGCATTTTCAAAAGCGCGGATAACAAAATAGAAGAAAATGTACCGCAACAAAGCGGTATCAGAATGCGGAGCGCGATGCTCTCTTCATCGCCTTATATTGGCGAAATCCAGATGGTCGGGTTTAATTTTGCACCAAGGGGTTGGGCATTTTGCAATGGTCAATTATTAGCTATTTCACAGAATACGGCTTTGTTTTCTATACTCGGCACGACTTATGGCGGCAATGGGCAAACAACTTTTGCACTGCCCAATTTACAAGGACAATTTCCGATGGGCAATAACCAAGGTCCGGGTTTGTCATCGCGCACATTGGGCGAGCAAGGTGGTTCAGAAACCGTGACTTTGCAAACAAACCAAATCCCACCCCTCAGTATCCAAGCCCCCACGGTAACTGTGCGCGGCGCAGGTGGCACACAAGGTACAGGATTGACCAGTGGTAAACAGTTGGGTGCAACAACCCTCAACAGCAACGGTTCGTCGGCTTTGCCTATTAGCAATATGCCACCTTATTTGGCAGTCAATTTTATAATCGCCCTACAAGGCATATATCCACCACGTCCTTAAAATATAATAAAATGAAAAAGAATTCAATATTTCGTAGAGATTTTATTAAAAAATCAGTCATTGGAGCTATTTCTGCATTTTTTGTTACCAGGCTTTCCGCTTCACCTAAGCAAGAGAATTTTTTATCGACGTCTTTTCCTTTGGGCGGCGAATTCCCTTTTTTGGGTGAAATCCAAATAATAGCGTTCGATTTTGTACCTCGTTACTGGGCATTATGCAATGGGCAATTGTTGCCTATTAACCAAAATCAAGCATTGTTTTCATTACTCGGTACAACTTATGGTGGTAATGGTCAAACAACTTTTGCTTTACCTGATTTTAGAGATAGGATGCCTATCCATTTTGGGAATGGACACACTCAAGGAGAGATAAGCGGTTCAAGTACAATAACGCTTGCTGCCAATCAAATACCTCCTTTGACCTTTCCGACTCAAAAAGTGCTGATTAGAGATGCTACTGGTACGCAAGGCAAAGGTGTTGTAGATGGTGGCGCGAACGGCAACTCGACGGCTGTCATCACGCGAGCAGGCTCAGGTACAGCACACACTAATATGCCGCCTTATTTAACACTCAATTTCGTCATTGCATTACAAGGTATTTTTCCTTCACCTAACTAAAAACAATGCTTTCAAAACTTCTTTAATGATATAAATAATGAAAAATTATCGTTCCTACTTTATCTTAATCTTTCTATATGTAAGTCATATTGGGTTGTTTGCCCAGAGCACACTCACCTTCACGGGTACAACTGTGGGCGCACCAATGGCAAAATTTCCAAACTTTGGTTCAACTTCAAGCACTTGCGCACTCAATGCATCAGCAGAACCTTATAGAATCTTTACGCTTAATGCGAATACAACAACCACGCTCACTGTTAACATCACCAACCCAATATCGGTTGTGGCAGGCACAGACGATACGGGTTTGTTTTGGTATCAAACATCGGTTGACCCAAATGCAGCGTGTACCAATTTCAGAGCTATAAACAACGATCCTTCGGGTTCCAATCTGACTTTTGCGGTCACTGCTGGCAATACCTATAAACTCGCTGTCGTGGGTATATTCGGTTCAGCTGACGATTTTTCTTTAACAGTAACGGGTTTCGGTGTTACCCTATCCGTCGAATTATTGGATTTCAAAGGGCAAAATACTGAGGGGGGCAATGTACTCACTTGGACAACTGCCAATGAAGTCAACAACAAAGGTTTTCAAGTAGAACGGCGTTTAGGCGACAGTCAACAGTCGACAGACGACAGTTGGACGACGCTCGGTTTTGTCGCTGCCAAAGGCAAATCAGCCACTTATACCTTTACTGACGACTATCGCCTGTCCACTGTCGCCTATTACCGCCTCAGGCAAATAGATAATGATGGTAAAGAAACGTTATCGAAAGTCATTTCGATTCAAACCAATGGTAAACCAAAAGTTCGGGTTTATCCTTCTATAACCAAAGGCGAATTGACAGTAGAAGGCGCGTCGTCTTTTGAAGTCGTGAATCTTATAGGTCAAATTGTGGTTAAACGAAATTCACAAAATCTTCAAGATATTGTAAATTTATCAAACCTCACACACGGAATTTACTTAGTAAAAGGTGTAGATACTGAGGGGGTGTCTTTCTCTCAAAAAATCATTAAGCAATAGTCAAACTCTTTACAAAGCTAAAGCCACTGCTTGCTCATGATTTTCGTAAGCTTTAACCACCACAGTTGAATCGAAGTACAACGGTGCTGACTTCAGGGACTTTCGAACCTTTGGTTTTTGCCCCCCGCGCATTTTTCGCGGCGGTCGTCCATAAATATCCAGCAAACGCGAGAAGGCATCAAGTTTGGCTTGCTTTGATTTATTGGGTATTTTTAATGATTTTATTTAAATCATGACGAAAAACACAATTCACCCGATGACTTTAAATCATCTTTTAATCATCGGGTGAATTGTGGGCAAAGGTTAGGCATCACTCTTTGGGTAATTTGGTTTAATGCTACATAAAAGCTTCTTTATTTTAGTTTATCTTTTTCCCAATTCGCAGGGTTTGTCCTAATGTAATTAGAAATGATGTTGAATGACCTTTCATCTCTAATAATGTGTTCGTAATAATTGCGTTGCCACGCTTTTCTATCAAAACGTTTCCAATTTTTCTCTTTTACACCTCGTATGTATTCATTCGTTGACATCGTTTTAAACCATTGCACCACCACATGTAGGGGCGAACCCACGTGTTCGCCCAAAAGATTGAGTTCGCCCAAAAGATTGAGTTCAAACGCAATCGTTTCCATACCAGCCTGTTTGGGGCGGACACGTGGGTCCGCCCCAACGTCCGCCCCAACGTCCGCCCCAACGTCCGCGATAACGTCCGCCCCAACGTCCGCCCCAACGTCCGCGATAACCGATTTACCAGTTCCATTATTTATCACAATCCCATGAAAATGATTCGGCATTGTAATAAATTCGCCTAACTCAATATCAGGAAATTTAGATGGAAGCTTTTCCCACCATTTATTAACCATTAACCCAGCATCATTAAAAATCATTTCTCCTTGTTCAATATGACCAAAGAAATGTTCTCTGTGTTGTGTACAAAATGTGACAAAATAGGCGCCTGCCTGTGAATAGTCGTATCCTTTCAACCGTATTGAACGACGGTGATGGATGAGTGGATTGTATTTGCTCATTGTGTATGCGTTGGGGCAGACCCCCGTGTCTGCCCTTGTTAATATTCCGTTGGGGCAGACCCCCATTGGGGCGGACACGTGGATCTGCCCTTACCCCGTGTGTATCCTTTTATCGGGCGAATATATGGTTTATCGTTGAATAATGGGTAAAAACATAGTTTCTGGATAAATATTGGGGGCGGATAAATATTGGGGCGGACACGTGGGTCCGCCCCAACGTCCGCCCCAACGTCCGCCCCAACGTCAAATAATAAAAAATAAAACATTTATTATTTATATACTTGTATTATTTAAATATAATGTTATATCTTGCGTTAACAAACGAATGACTGATTGATTCAAGATAAATGAGTCATTTGTGGCTACTCTGTATACCGATTGAAACTTATTGTATAACCCGATATTTTGCACTGCCACGCGCTTTATGCCGTTGCCTAATGATGTCGGATGGCTTATCAATCTGTTTTAAGGCTTAATTTTTTTCTTAGTTATTTTCCATTTTTACACTTAAAGCGGCTCTTAAAGAACCGTTAAACACTCTTAAAGAACCGTTAGACACTCTTAAAGAACCGTTAGACAATCTTAAAGAACCGTTAGACAATCTTAAAGAACCGTTAGACAATCTTAAAGAACCGTTGGACACTCTTAAAGAACCGTTGGACACTCTTAAAGAACCGTTGGACAATCTTAAAGAACCGTTGGGCACTCTTAAAGAACCGTTGGGCACTCTTAAAGAACCGTTGGGCACTCTTAAAGAACCGTTGGGCACTCTTAAATCAAAAACTGCACTTTAAAAAATTATTACATCATTTTTAAATTGAAAACAACATGGCAACATCCAATTATGGGTGCTCTCAAGCTGACCTCTACAATGCAGGTCGCATCTTTTGGCGTTTATACGCCAGCAAAATCACTTTATTTTCAGAATTTTCTCCGATGTACACCGAAGCCTTAGCGGAACAACGACTTGCGGACATTGAGGCAGCGGATATGATGCCCGATAAAGTGACGCGTGAGTCAACGGCGGGGAATGTCCTTTTGTCTTTAGAGGACGCTAAAAAAGACTTTCTGTATCAGTATGGCTTGCTGCAAAGCTATATTTCGCGCATTTTTGACGGCACAAAGCGCGATTTAATGTTGGCAAGCAGCGGTGAAGGCTATTTATCAAAAGCCAAAGGCGGCAATTGGAATAATACTTCTTCTTTGATTAGTTCGGTGGTGTTGTTTATGAATGAAAATAATGCGGAAATGGCTGCCGCTAACATTATGCCGCTTACTTTTCCCAGCAAAATCAAAGCATCTGCCAAAACGCTGTCGGATAAATACGCAGAATGGGAGGTTGCCAAACGTGCGGTATCGGAAAGCAGCGATGCCAAAATTAAAGCCAATAATGCACTGTTCGATTATATCAAAACGGTGTGTCAAGATGCCAAAAAAATCTTTGCCAATGACCCATCAACGGCTAAAATGTTTGTGTGGACAACGATTTTGGACAAAACGCACGGTACACGCAACGCAGGGGTGAGTGGCAAAATAACCAACGGCGATACCAATATTGTACTCGAAGATGTGCGTATCCGCATTCTTAATACCGACAAACTGGTGTTGACGGATGCTGAAGGACGTTTCGAGATTACCCCCCTCAGTATGGGCAGCTATACTGCCATCATTGAAAAAGAGGGCTACGAAACGCTGACCATAACGTTTGAGATTAAAACTGGCGTAACCACGCGACTGAATGGCACGTTGAAGAAGGCGGCATAAACACAGCGACGGCGAAGTTCACAAATTTGCCGTTGCTACCAAGGTGAACGCCCCAATCGGACAACAGTGACTAATGCTGCAACCACAAAAGGCTTTTTAAGCGACAAAGGTTAAATTTAAAAACGGCGGTGCGGATGCAAAATATCCGTACCGCCGTTCGTTTTTATTCTATTTGTAACTATTTACCACAGAGGCACATCAGAAGGTTTTCACATAGAAAACATAGAGATTATTCTAAAAAAGCTATGCCTTCTATGTGAAAATGCCTATTGTCAACTATGTGTTAAATAGTTACATCTATTTTTAAAAACACTCGTACAAGCGCTACAGTTTTTACCCCCCTCAGTATTTGAATACTTTTTACTACTTTTAGCTTTTATTAAAAACTAAACTATCCCTTTCACAATGAAACTAAAAGTATTCCTCTTATCTGTATTTTTTGCACAACTTTTGTCGGCACAATCCTATCAAAACATCCACAACAAAGCCATTCTTGTGGATACCCACAACGATATTCTCTCGCAAGTCATGTAACACGGTTTTTTGTTTGATACCGATTTAAAGGGTAAAACCCACAGTGATTTGACACGATGGAAACAAGGCGGTTTAGACGTGCAGTTCTTTTCTGTCTTTTGTGAAGGATATTACTAAAATCTTAGGCGGCAATATTTTGCGGGTTTTGAAGGCGAATGGTGGTTGAGCCGATTGTAGTACCCCCCTCAGTATTTCAACCAATTTTTAAACATTTTTAACAGGTCATAGAAATGAAAAAACAAACACTTATTGGGCTTTTTTGCCTTATCACTATGTCTATTTTGGGGCAAAATGCAAGTGATACACAGAATCTTGACTTTTTGAAAAAAGACAGTATTATATCATCATTGGATAATTATTCACAGTTTTTTTATTATTCAAAAGCAGCAGGAACGACAGCTCAACCTTTGATTGTCGGGCTACATTCATGGAGCAATACGGCAGAAACGCAAAAGGGT
>JAYTUQ010000425.1:0-1010 GCA_043744455.1 Saprospiraceae bacterium
AGCAAAAGGCTTTTTTCATCGTATTATTTGTTTTTCAATATAATTTTTGATGTTTTGATTCAGTTCGTAGGTGTGATATGCGTAGGGGCTTGTTCTGCGGATTTCTTTCGTTTTTATTTATACATTTTAAATTTCATCTTCTGACAAACCTGTAAGGCGTGAAATTGTACCATTATCAAATCCTTCTTCTTTCATCTTTTTTGCGATGGCAATTTTTCCTCTTTTCTCGGCTCTTTTCTCGGCTAACTCTACTTTACCTCTTTCATCTTGTTCGCGCATAGCAGCATAATCGTAGGCTTCTAATTCTTCTCTTGTCCAACTATGTTTGTTTGCATCTTGATAGGCAGCTTTTAAGCCTTCGTCATCTACATTTTCGGGGACAATATGAATTGTCTCACTTTCTTTGATAAAGTATATCCACTTATCGGTTATCTCTGTCAATTCTGACAATGGCTTTTTAAATATTGGAAGTTCGATGAAGTAAAAATCCATGTCTTTAATAGTTCTCTCTCCATTTTCAACATCACAAACGGCATGATGCGATAAATATTTACCCCCCTCAGTAAATTTGAAGTCAAATATACCTATGAATATAACAGGTTTGAGTTTAGTGTAGAATTCTCCGCTTTCAATTTGTTGTGAGTATTCTTTACTTGCATAGTACAACAGTCGCTTATCCAAACCGTCAGGTTCGGCTACTTGCATCTCAATAATATACGTTTTTCCTCGTTTGTCTCTTGCCTTTACATCAATTATTGACGCTTTAAGGTTTTTGATAATAGGCAATTGATATGGATTGAGTATCTCTACATCCATAATAGCATCTTTACTTTTCAACTTCATTACAGCGTTGAGGAAAGAAATTAGGATGATTTTCTTGTTTTCGTTACCGAAAATTTTACGAAAGGCTACATCATTTTTTACATCTACAAATTGCATCACTTTACTTTTTTACAAAAATACAAAAAGCCTCTGACATCATCAAAGGCTTTTTTCTTAGAAAAGTGCCC
>JAYTUQ010000426.1:0-3986 GCA_043744455.1 Saprospiraceae bacterium
CAATGTGTCAAAATGTTCACGCTGATGTTCAATGTTACCACCATTTGAGCCGATGTGTTCGGCGTGTTCTCTGGCATCATCTTCGACATCTTCAAAAGCTTTTTTTTGTTCAGCACTCAAAGTGGCTTTGTTAAAACTTTTAAAGATTGCCTCCAATGCTGTTCCTGCGGTGGCGGCTTCTTTGGTTTTGTCGGCAGTCAAAGCGTTTTTTACCGCCAAATAGCCTTTCACGATGTCGGCGATTGAAACAGGTGATGGGGCAGTTGCCGCAGTCGTTGGTATTTCGGTAGCCGTTTTTGCTTTTTCGGTATTGGCTGTTGGTGCGTTATTAGCGCAAGCTGCAAAAGATAAAGTGATTAAAACCATGAATGATAATCCTACAAATACTTTTTTCATTTTAATAAATTTTAATGATTTTATTTAAAAAATACGTTTAAATATGGGCATTTAATGGCTATGCCCCGTATGCCCGTCTTGTGCTTTCTTCTTCGGTGGTGGATTGGAGAATATGCTTTCTGTAACAATAACTGTTGACAGACATTTCCTACAAGCCCATTATTCTTTTAACGGCGTATAGATAGCAACGATAGAAATGTTTTCTTTCCGAGAAACATTTGACTAATCGTTTTTTATAAATTGAAAATAAGATGATTAGAGCCGTTTCGATTTATACAAAACGACAAGATAGACTTGTGGCTATCATTAGGAAAGGGCAATTATTGGCGGTTGCCAAATGTCTTGAATGTTAGATTTTGGAAAACTCTGTTTGAAAAAGAAAGCTCTTTTCACGATAAAAACAGGACGTGTAGTTAAATTGTCAATTTGTAATGGTGTGGGCAAATCTCCTATAACCGTTAGAGAAACTGCGCAATTGCAATTATCGCCACAACATTTTTTTTTCTTATTTTTATGATTAGAACAAGAGTTTTTACAACACTCTTTTTGGCATTTGGATGTAGATGTATTTCTATATTGTGATGTTTCTTTTTTATGATTATCCTTCCCACACGCCCACGTATAAGCCGTTGGTGCTGTCGTGAAAACAAGCAGCAACAAGATATTGAGCGATATGGAGAGAATGAATTTCATGTTTTTGAAACGTAATATTAACTCTTTTGTTATAAAAATAGTGGTTAAAATGATGTTTTTGGTACTCCTATAAAAGTATAGTGAATTTTGTATCATTTTGCGATAAGTGGCTTTGCCAAATAAAACAAGATTGACCACATCTTTTGGATTGCTATTGACCAAAACAATGCCCGCCGTTTCTGCTGCAATATCGCTGCCACTGCCAATAGCAATACCGACATCGGCAATTGCCAAAGCAGGGGCATCATTGACACCATCGCCTGTCATAGCCACAAATTCACCTTTGCTTTGCAGTTCTTTTATCTTTTCTAATTTTTGATGTGGCAATACTTCCGCTATAAAGCTATCCATACCCAAAGTTTCACTGACACTTTTAGCAACTCTACTATTATCGCCTGTTAGCAATATTGACTTGATATTATGTTGCTTTAAAGTTGCAATGGCTTCTACGGATTCAGGACGTATTTTATCAGATAAAGCTATATATCCAGCTAATTGATCGTTAATAAGCATAAAAATAACCGTCTCTGTTTCATTCGTTGTAGAGCCTTCGGGAAAAAAAATTTTGTTTTCTTTTAAATAACCGGGACTGACCACTAATATCCTTTTGCCTTCTACGGTCGCTTCAACACCTTTTCCAGTTAGAGCGTTAAAATTTTCAGTAGCAGGGATAGTAATAGCTAAGTCTTTGGCTTTTTGTAAAATACCTGTTGCAATTGGATGTTCAGATTTTTGTTCTAAGGCAGCAGCCAAACGAATTATCTCATTATCTGTCAAATCTTTTTGCAAGGACATAATTTTTGATACCTCAAATTTGCCGACTGTTAGTGTGCCTGTTTTATCGAAAACGATTGTCGTTATTTTCCTTGCATTTTCAAAAGCGGTTCTGTTTTTAATCAATAAACCATTTTGTGCGGATAATGCTGTTGATTTAGCGACCACCAAAGGCACAGCCAAACCCAAAGCATGAGGGCAACAAATGACAATAACCGTCACCATGCGTTCCATCGCAAACGCCAATGATTGACCTGTTAAATACCAATATAGGAATGTGGCAATACCTGCAAATAAAGCGATAAAAGTTAACCATTTAGCAGCTCTATCTGCTAAAAGTTGCGTATTGGATTTAGCATTTTGGGCATCTTGTACCAATTTAATCACTTGTGATAAATAAGAATCCTTTGCTCCATGCGTCACCGTCACTTTAATAGCACCATTACCGTTGATAGCACCTGCAATAACTTTATCACCTGTTATTTTTTTAACAGGTTTTGATTCCCCTGTCAGCATACTTTCATTCAAATAGGTTTCGCCTTCGGCAATGATACCATCCGCTGCCACTTTTTCACCCGGCTTTATTAAAATTGTATCACCTTCTTTCAGGGTATCTGTTCTTACATCATGTACCATATTAGGCATAACCATGTGGGCTTCGGAAGGCATAAGTTGAACCAATAATTCTAATTCTCTTGATGCCCCTGCAACAGATTTCATCTCTATCCAATGTCCTAAAAGCATAATTAGGATGAGGGTTGCTAATTCCCAAAAGAAATCCATACCCTGCAAACCAAATACAATCGCCACACTATATATATAGGCAACGGTGATGGCAAAACCAATTAAAAACATCATGCCTATGTTTTTGGCTTTAGTTTCATCAATCAATCCTTTTAAAAAAGGCATACCACCGTAAAAGTAAACAATCGTTGAAAGTGCAAAAAGAATGTATTGCGACCCTTCAAACTGCCAATTCACGCCCATAAACTGCTGAATCATAGGCGAAAGCAACATAATAGGGATAGTCAATGTTAAAACGACATAAAACCGTTTTTGAAAATTGGCAATCATTCCTGTATGATTAACGGGTTTGCCGTGAGAACCGTTGGCAATAGGCTCTAAGGTCATGCCGCATAAGGGGCATTTACCCGGTGCATCTTGCAATATATGCGGGTGCATTGGACAGGTATATTTTTGATTAGAATGTTGATGTTCCATGATTTATGCTTTATTCGTCATTCTGAACGAAGTGGAAGAATCTGATAATGGAACTGTTTTAGATTCTTTCACTTCGTTCAGAATGACAAAATTAAAAAAAGCTATTTCCACCGTTTCGAACTTACAAAATAGAGCGTAAAACCAGAGGCAATTGTCACCAAACCAAAGATTGAAAATGCCCGTAAAAGCACATTGCCAAGATTGTCCCTCGACTGATAATCCATCGTGTGCAGCATCCAAAGGAAATCGAAAATGCGCCATTTGGTGTTTCGGTATTTCGTAACGCTACCCATTTCAGTAGCGACATACACCGTTGTTGAGGTCGGATGGTCAAAAGTTACAGCAACGGCAGGCAACGGACTTTCACGATATTCATGGTGTCCGTCCACATTTTCAATCATTTCCACCGATTTTACGGTCGGTTCGCCATTAAATTGCTGCTTTGCCAAGGCTGTTGCCTCGTCTATACTGAGAGGGTCGCGTAACGCACCCGTTTGAGCATCGGCGAGTTGATACATTTTATGGTGTCCAACATGTAGAAATTCAATGCGGTAAGTTGGTTTGCCTAAAATATCAATCAAAGCAATATTCAAAAGTGAATCCACTTCGACCTTTGTTTTTAGGTTTTTTAAAGCCACAGACGGCGAAACGAATGCGATATCTGCTCGATACTGAGGGGGTGCTTTTTTCTGAAAATCTCCATGAATTTCGTCCATATTTGACCAACTGAAATACAGTCCGCCAATCGTCCAGAATAAAAATTGTATGCCGAGTAAAACACCCAAATAGCGATGCGTTCGGCGGATGCGATAGTTCCAAGTTGGTGTCATTGACAACATTTTTTGATAAAAAGCTTTGTGAAAAGCCACTTTAGGAATGTCATTTTTTAAATAATTAAAGGC
>JAYTUQ010000427.1:0-3978 GCA_043744455.1 Saprospiraceae bacterium
GGCGGTAACCGGTTCCCTGGGTTAAATACTCGGTAATACATTGTTGTTTGATATCCATTTTTGGTTGTTTTGCAGACAACCTATTTCAGGACGAGACAACAACTGATGATTGTTATTCCGTCCGCCAGCCTTGTGGCAAACCTTTTGTTGCCTGCTGGCTTATCCAAGAACGTCCTTTGCTAATTCAAAGCAATGATAAGGCGAATAAATTGTCCCACCTTTTCGCATTAGTCTTAAATTCATTTCTTTTATAGAGTCAATAATTTTGTTTTGACTGTCAAAAAAAATTTCGAACTCATCTAAGTTTTGAAATTCAATGCGAATTTGGTCACCACCCGCAGCCCTATAATTTGACTCGTATAATGCCAAATTTTTATACTTTTTGTATAATTCCGTATATTCTTTTTCAATATCGGCAATACCGTCTAAAAAGTTTGTTGTTGTCACAATAAAGCAAAAATGATTTTTCTCTTTTTTTGCATATCCTAAAACAAAAACTTCCATTGCATTTATGTTTATACAAAAGTACCTTGGATAAGCCCCAATGTTTGTTGAAGGCATACAACTAAGAGCCCAAAATGAGAGTTCAGTTTTTTTATAAGCCGGAATACACTTCTCAATATATTTTTTTAGTATTCTTTTTACTTGAGGATAGTTTTCGTTCCGCTTTAATTTATCAAAATTATGTTGATATTTAATTTTGTATTTCAAATCAATGCTGGGGTAAAGGTCAAACCCATCGTTAGAAATTATTTCATTTTTTTCTAACCATTGATTTTGTTCGGTCGTTGAAATAACTAAGTCTAAGTCTGTGTCGCCAATGACACTTGAAACAAAGGTTTTATTAGTAATTAAAAGTCCTTCCCCTTCTGCATTTTTAATAAGTCTTTCTTCAACTTCATTTAATTTCTCTTTTTTAACTTCTATGAACCAATATCTAACTATGTTATCATAGTTTTTTCTGTGTTGCGAAAATCTTTTTACAGCGTCAATTGCTTGTCCAATGTAAAATGTATTGTCAGAGAAATTAAGCAAGTAAATTCCACACCGTTTTTTTGATTTTGGAAATAAATCAGAAATTGAAAGTCTACCTGTTACATCAAATGCTTCGTCAAATTTGAAACCCAAATTGTTTATAATGTTTGATGGCATAAGTCCGTCGAAATTTTAGGGTGTGTCACGCAAAGCTTGCAGGCAACGAACAGGGCTTGGCGTTGTTGGGGGATTTGAAAATCGTCCGCCCGGAACTGAAGCCCAATTGAAAAACTGAAGTTGAAGATAACAACTAAAAGCCAAATTGAAAAACGTCAAGCTAGAACCGAAGATGCAATGTTGCTAAAGTTGATGTTACAACGTCATGCCCCAATAACGCCAAACCCCCTGTAATGTGCTGGCGGATTTGTCGAACGGAATGGTTTTAATTGTGTCGAGGGGCTTTGGAAGCGTCTGCAAGCAACACTCTTTTACAAAGGTTTGCTTCTGTGTCTGGGCTTGTGTGCCTTTGTAAATGTGTGGTGCTTTTGCCGAGCCAATTAGTTCTTTGACATTGCTGGGTGATTATTTTTTTTACTTTTAAAATATTAATGTATGAATAAAATTATTTTATGTACACTTATAAGTGTAATACTACTTTCAAAAATTAGTTTTGCTCAATTTTCAAAACCTGACTCACTTATTACGTATTCTGATTCGATTAATACCGAGTATATAATCTTTGTAGATTCAGCCACAGGCATTTTAAAAAAGGGATATAATATGACAGTCATACGCAAAATAAAAATTGAGAAAAAACCTCCTTATTATCTTTCTGAACAAATTGGCGAACCAGATTTTTTTAACTTTAATGAGAAAAGAATAGATTGGATTATTTATAAGGTCGGTGTTAGGATTTATTCAATCTTGGATTATGGTAATTTGTCAAATATGTTCTTTAAAAATGAAGCCTTCCACAAAGCACCATAAACCTGATTAGGGTGTCCATGAGAAAAAACACCCATGAAAAAAGTTTGATGACCAACAAACATTAAACGGTCTCCTTTTTTAGTTGTTGCTTCATTTAATTTAAGATAAGTAGGCGACCCTGACATTCCTGGAAACGAAGAAACATCAATCCAAACTATTGGTTTGTTTTCTTGGTCAATTTCGGGTTCGGATGCAATTAGTCCAGATTTCCAAATAGGAAAAAATGGAGCACTTTTTAAACCAAGGGGGAACCCGACAATAAAAACTCTGTCCGTTGGGGCAATTGCAAAAGAATCGGGAGCAATATTATTATATGCTATGGGATATATAGCAATGCCTGTTGTATCGAGTAGTGGTAATTCAACAACATCTACCATTTCTTTGTTAATTGTGTTTTCATGCCACAGTGGTTTACCGCTATTGTCTAATAGTTTCTCCCATTTTATAACGTGGTCTCCAAGTTTGTTACCATTTTGAATAATAGCTATACGGTTAGGAGCAATCGGTATTTTAGGGTCAAGCCATTGACCTGTAACGGGGTTCTTGTTAGTAAGAACATGATAGTTGGTAACTAAATAATTTTTAGTCTTTGATTTGATGATAAAACCAGTGCCGCTTCCAAGAGGCATACTATCCCTATATAGTTCAATGTATAGGCTTTGAACTGTTTCTTTTTGTATTAGCTGACCAAATGAAAAAAATGTTTGAACTAATAACACTATTAAAATTGAAATTCTCATGTGGGTTTATTTTATAATTTATAAATCTACTTTTTTGTCGCCCAGCAAAATTTTAACTCTTTTGTGTCATGGTTATGTGTCCAGCGAAAGTGCTAAAATGTGTGTCGGCAAAGAAGCAGAGCAAAATTAAAACACTTTGAAAAACTAAAGATGAATGTCAACGGTCTGCCCATTTTGGAACGGTCGCACTGCTTGCACATTACGGACAGGGCTTGCCGAAGTACGGGAATTAGTATTCCGTCCGCCCGGTACCGATGATGATTGAAAAACTGAAGATGAAGGTAACAACAAAAAGCTAAATAGATAATGTCAAGCTGGATATGAAGCACAATAGAATTACAAAAAGCCGAAGATAACTTCCGTCAGCCCGTATTTTGGCAAACCCCCTGTTGTATGTTCGCCCTTCTCCGTGGTCATCTACAATGTGGGTCTGTGTCACACCGCAGAGTGTTGCCTGTGTGTAGGAACAAGGCAGGCTCTTTTGCAAGGTCGGCTTTTGTGTGTCGGCTTTGTGTGCCTTGCAAATGTGCCTGACTTGGTGCGTCGGCTTAGTTTGTTCGGATTTTTTGTATCACATTAATTCGGGAAAGTCAGTTGTAATTTTGCGATATTTAATTAAAATTGTTCGCATATCTTCAAATGAATAATTTTCTATTTTCCTCCAATCGCTGTAAGTGTCCACAGAATGTTTTTCGAATTCAAGAAAAGCGGTTTTAAGTGTCTCATCTTGTAAATATTCAATTAGTTTGAAAGTATAAAACTGAGCAATAGTTTCATGGAGTTTGCTTAATTTAAAAATCGGTTGTTCTGGCTGAGGTAAAGTGAAGTCACCCCAATCTCTACCATTCAAATCTTTGGCAACATGGCAATAGGCATGAATTGTCAAATGGATAAAAGCAACAGTTCCAAGGGCATCAGAATTTACTTGTAAATCATCGGCGACTTGCGAAATGATTTGTGGATACAATGTTACTGTAAAAGAACTTGGAGAATAACTTCCCAATAAATTATCTAAAACAAAGTTTTTGTCTGATTTTGAAAAATATTTATTGATTGAAGAATCAAGTTGATGTTGTAGAGCTTTTGATTTTGCTTCTTTCCACCGAACATCTTCCTCTTTTAAGTTATCCCAATCAACTCGATAAACAGCTATTCTTCTTATTACCTCTGGTGGAGTATCATTGGAAAACCCACGCAAATTGACCCCCTCCCGCCATTTCAAACTGACCCCCGTCGGCCATTTCAATTTGACCCCCTGATTCCGGCTCAAATTGAC
>JAYTUQ010000428.1:0-15664 GCA_043744455.1 Saprospiraceae bacterium
GTGTCATTCGATCTGTCATTGATACCCTTCGCAAAAGAGGCGTAGAAGTACTCCCTTGCCTAAATTTAATCATTAAATTACAACCTGTGTAGTTACAAAGATTTTAAAGTGTCAAAATACTGAGGGGGGTATCGATAGCAGGATTTGCACATTATATGTAAACCTACATAGCCAAATACGTGTATGAAAAATAAAAAAAAGACGGAAGACACGCCCCTATGCATATCAAATTCCCTGGCAGACTCAAATATCCAAGAAGTATATTGTAAATTAAGTGATACGATAAGAAACGCCTTCCGCAAGGTGCAAAAGGCGTTCAACCGCCGCCAAAGCCTAACTCAAAGCCAATACATGCGACGGTGTGCATGAGTACCACCGTTGAAACGAAACCTACCGAAGTTGGAATTAATTGATGTGTTGAAAGATAATTTATATAAAAAAACCAATCAATTTAAATAACTCCCCATAATGATACCGCCACCAATCACATCGTCACCATCATAAAAAACAGCAGATTGACCTGGTGCAACACCTTTGACATTGGCAAAAAATTCGACACCAATTTTACCCCCCTCAGTATTTTTTAGTGCGGATAGCGTTCCACCGTCATTATAGCGTATCTGCGTAATCGCTTCCAAACCGTCGGGAATCTCTAAGTATTTTTGCAAATTGACTTTACTAACCGACATACCATTGCGCAATAATTCTTCAATTTTGCCCAATACAACCGTGTTGGTTTCAGGAATAATTTTAGATACAAACATCGGTTCGCCAAATGCTTTGCCTAAACCTTTGCGTTGACCGATGGTATAAAAAGGATATCCTTCATGAATGCCTATGACATCGCCTACTGAATTGATAAAATGACCACCTTTTACTTTGCTCTCTAAATCTGGCACCCGACGGCGCAAAAAACTGCGATAGTCATTGTCGGGTACAAAACAAATCTCATAGCTTTCTGCTTTTTTTGAAAACTCTTCAAAACCCGCTTCATACACGTATTTACGCACTTCGGGCTTGTGCATATTGCCCAAGGGAAATTTCGTTCTCGACAAACATTCTTGATTTAAGCCCCACAACACATAGCTTTGGTCTTTTTTTAAATCAATTGATTTTGAAATAAAACGCCGATTATTTAACTCATTGACCAATGCGTAATGTCCCGTTGCGATAAACTCACAATCCAAGGCATCAGCTCTTTTCAGCAGCGACGACCATTTAATATGTGTATTGCACAAAACACATGGGTTAGGTGTGCGCCCTGCTATGTATTCATCGACAAAATTGTCAATGACATAATCGCCAAATTCTTCCCGAATATCAATAATAAAATGATGAAAACCCATTTTGACAGCGACAGCTCGCGCATCATTTATACTATCGAGGCTACAACAGCCTGTTTCTTTTTTTGAACTGCCAGATTGTGCATAATCCCAAGTTTTCATTGTAATACCTACCACTTCGTATCCTTCATCGTGCATCATCATCGCCGTTGCCGTCGAATCAATGCCCCCACTCATGGCTACCAAGACACGCCCTTTTTTACTCATTTTATTGATATATTAAATAGATAAAATCCTGTCTAACAATAAATAGTTATTTAGATAAACAAAAAAAAAATCAAACTGTTCAAGTGCGACACAATTGAATTTAGGTACAAAATTATGTATATTTGGAATAAAATTGCGTATTTTTAATGATTTTACTACCACTTTTATTTGCAGAGTAAAATAAAAGATTCTAATTTAGCGTCGTAATTAAGGAAACATACACTTATCAAGAATCTAAACTACACGTCTTTACTATGAGAACTTTATTAGCCATAGTGTTTACTATCAATTCATTCATTGCTTTAGCCGAGGCACAAGAATACGGAATAGCTTCCGTGTATTCTGCAACGTTTCAAGGAAAACGTACCGCCAGCGGTGAGTTATTTAATCACAGCAACTTTACTGCGGCACACCAAAAGTACCCGTTTGGCTCTATGGTTAAAGTCACACGTATAGATAATGGGAAATGGGTCATTGTCAGAATTAATGACAGAGGACCATTCGTTAATAAAAGATTGACAGATTTGTCAAAAGCCGCTGCCCTAAAATTAGGCGTCAACGATGAAAAAGAAGAGATTAATGTCAAACTTGAGCTAATGAGTGGTCGAAATGCTGAAATAAGCCAAACACAGGGAAAAACGGGTTCTACAAACTCCACGGAGCCACATTCAACGCCTTCATCTAACAAAGCAGAATACTATGCAAAACGTATGGAACAACCTGCAGTGTTGAAATCGTATAAATATGTACCTAAAAATACCGTTCAACCGCCCCCACAAAAAAAAAACCTGAAACTATAAACGCCAAGTCTGTTACAAATGAGTCATTGGGTCTGTTCCATATAAGAGGTGAAAAACTATCCAAACAAGGTTTCGCGGTACAAGTAGCGGCGTTTAATCACAGAGATGGTTTACTTCGCAAAATAGCAGAATTACAGAAACTATTCTTCAGAAACGTACTTATAAATTACGATAATTTGAATTCAGTAACCATGATTTACAAAGTATTGATGGGTCCATTTTCAACTGAATTACAAGCCTTGAGTTATCAAAAAAGTTTAAACGATAAAAATATTAAAGGGTTTATTGTAGATTTAACAACTTTATAGTAGTCATACGGCGTGCATTGGCACGCCGTATTTTTTTATCGAATCAAGGCACCACTCAAACGCATCATCTCTATTTCAGCATTTTTAGCATCAAATTTTGCGGCGACTGCACGTATTATAGCGGCTTCATACCCTTGTTGAATCTGTTTTAACTCCAAAACTGTTGAGCGACTCAACCTATAACGTTCCATCGCTATCTCAATACTCGCTTTTGCAATTCGCATATTTTGTTCCTCGCCCCTCAGTATTTCTATAGCATTGAGATAATTTTGATAGGCTATAGTAAGAGTCGTCTCTAAATTATAGCTCAATTCTTGTTGGCTAATTTTGTTTGTTTCAATGTCTATACGGCTGTTTTCAACTTGACGTTTTATGTTATTGCCGTCTAAAATAGGATAGAATAAAGTGACACCTGCATTCAAACCTGCATTTTGATTCAATAAAAATAAGCCCGCCGTATTGTCTTGCCGTCCAAGCGTAAAAGAAGGATTGAACGTAATCCTTGGTTTGCGCAGTGCGGCAAGTTCTTTCATTATCAGATTAGACACACCTCCTTGCCGTTTCAATAATTCCAAATTAATATTACGCTCGAACGCACTGTTTTTCAAAGCATTATAATCCATGTTTTTTATAATACCAAATGAATCACGTACTTCAAACTGAAAATCTACCCTCTCAGTCATTGCCTGTATTAATGCCAGTTTAGCAATTTCAATTAATTGCTTTTGTCTTAACAGTTGCGTTTTTTGTACATTCAAATCTGCTTGGGCTTGCAAAACATCGAGTTGATTCCCTTTACCCACGTCAAGGCGTGTTTGAGCCAAATGTTCACGTTCTTCATAAAGGTCGAGTTGTTCTCTCAAACCACGAAAGAGTTC
Source organism: Saprospiraceae bacterium (assembly GCA_043744455.1). Lineage (GTDB taxonomy): Bacteria > Bacteroidota > Bacteroidia > Chitinophagales > Saprospiraceae > JAAFJT01. The sequence continues at coordinate 3,537 of JAYTUQ010000428.1, forward strand.
TTGATGCCTAACAATATTATAGTAAGTCTGCATCACCTCATAAACAATTTGTTCGGCACGGATTTTTACGCCCAACTCCCCTATCGCTTGAAGTTCTTTCAATCTATCATATGTAAAAAACATACGTTTACCGTCATACAATGTCCATGACATCTGCAAACCTGCATTGAGGTTATTAGAGATATTCGTCCGATTCGCTTCCGTCCCATTCCCCAATTTTTGATTCAATAAACCCAATGAAGGGTTTTCAGTCACCACTAAATTCAAGTTTGGTTCAAAACCAGCATTACCTTTTGTCACATTATTGCGAGCGATGATTGCATCATTTTGTCCTATTTGGATGCCAAAATTGTTTTTTAATGCGATATTAATTGCCTCCTCAAGAGTAAGATTCGGTAATTGTGCAAAAGTGGTCAGACTTATAATAAGGAGAGTTAATAAAAATATTATTCTCATAAAAAATTGATTTTCAATAGATTAAAGGAGAAAATTCTAAGGTTAGAAAAACTTCGGTGTTTCTCTAACCTTGTAGAGCCTCTTAATAGTCACAGGGTTTCATCTAATTCGCCCCCTCAGTATGTTCCTCTAATTGAGGGACATTTTGCATGATATCTTCTTCAGATTTTATGGAATGTTGGCGATTTAAATAAGAATACATGGCAGGAATGACATATAATGTCAATGTCAATGAAAACAACAGACCGCCAATAATAACAATACCCATTGACATACGACTTTTTGAACCCGCACCTAAAGCCAAAGCAATCGGTAAAGCACCTAACATAGTCGCAAAAGAAGTCATCAAAATAGGACGGAAACGGCTGGTAGCGGCTTGTATAACCGCATCTGTTTTTTGCATTCCTGTCTCTCGTAACTGATTGGCAAATTCAACAATCAAAATACCATTTTTGGTCACCAAACCCACCAGCATAATGATACCAATTTGTGAAAAGATATTCAGTGTTTGATTGAAAAACCAAAGAGAAAATACAGCCCCACCCAAAGCCAAGGGTACTGTCAACATGATGACAAATGGGTCTACGAATGACTCAAATTGAGCAGCTAATATAAGATAAACCAGCAACAAGGCTAATAGAAACGCAAACATAGAATTGCCAGAACTTTCTGCAAAATCACGTGAAGAGCCTGTTAAATCGGTCGAAAAACTATCGTCAAGCGTCAATTTACCGATTCGTTTCATTTCAGCAATGCCGTCACCAACTGTAAAACCTGGCATAACTGAGGCAGACACAGTCGCCGCTTTATAGCGATTATAGTGATACAACTGAGGGGGGTTGGAACGCTCTTCGATTTTCACAATATTATCTAATTGAACTAAATCTCCTCGTTGGTTTCGTACAAAAAGCGACTTCAAATCCAAGGGTTCATCTCTATTAGCTCTATCCACTTGTCCAATGATTTGATATTGTTTTCCACCCATATCAAAATAACCATATCGCAATCCAGAGAGCGATAATTGAAGCGTTTGAGCAACATTTATCACATTCACATCCAATGAACGGGCTTTTTCACGGTCAATTTGAATATACAATTCAGGTTTATTGAATTTCAAATTCACATCACCATTCATCAAAATTTTACTTTTATTGACTTCTTCCATGAATTTTGGCACTTTATCTACCAGTTTTTCAAAGTCTGGTGCCTGTACCACAAATTGGACAGGTTGAGAACCCCTTCCGCCAGTTTGAATGGTTTCTTGTTGCAAAACAAAACACCGGGCTTCGTTAAATTGTCGAAACTTTGCGTTCAATTTAGCATAAATATCTTGTTGCGATAATTTTCTTTCGTCGGGCTCATTTAGCATCAAACGAATAAAAGCCGTATTTGCACTCCCTGTACCCGTAAAGCTTGGTGAAGTGACTGATAAGGCAAATTTGGTTTGAGGAACGGAATCTTTAAGATAATTGACTATTTTATATACGTATCTATCTGTGTATTCATAAGTTGCCCCCTCGGGTGCCGTTATCATCATACGCAAATACGAACGGTCATCAATCGGTGCTAATTCTTCTTGCAATTGACTATAAAAATAATATGTGCCAAAACCCATAAGTACAAACAAAGGGAATGCGACCCATTTAAAGCCCATAAAATCTCTCAAGCGGTCATTATAGCTTTTCTCCAAATTACGAAAAAAGGGCTCTGTTGCAGTATAAAACCATGTTTTTTTGTCTCCTTTTCGGGTTAAATAGGCATTGAGCATAGGCGTTAAAGTAAGTGACACGAAAGCAGAAATGAGCACTGCACCTGCTAACACAACACCAAACTCTTGGAATAATTTACCGATAAAACCTTTCATAAAAATGACGGGTAAAAACACAGCTGCCAATGTCACCGACGTTGAAATGACGGCAAAAAAGATTTCGCGCGAGCCAAGAATGGCTGCTTGAACAGGATTCATGCCAGCTTCTATCTTTTTGTAAATATTTTCGGTCACGACTATTCCGTCGTCAACGACCAAACCTGTTGCCAAAACAATGGCTAATAGGCTTAATACATTGATAGAATAACCCATAATGTACATAATAAAAAACGCACCTAACAATGATACTGGGATGTCGATTAATGGTCTAAAAGCGATTGCCCAATCTCTGAAAAACAAGAAAATAATGATGACAACTAAGCCAATAGCAATAAAAATCGTTTCTTTTACCTCTGTTATAGCTCTACGAATAAAAGTTGTTTGGTCAATGCCAATGGCTAATTTTATATCTTGAGGCGCATCAGCTTTCAACTTTTCTAATTTAGCATACACCATATTAGCGATATTGATATAATTGGCGCCCGGTTGTGGGCTGATTGCTACGGCAACCATCGCCACATTATTTATCCTCAAATTGGTGTCTTCATTTTCTGGTCCAATGTTTACTTTACCAATATCCTTATATTTTATCGTCCCATTTGCGTCTTGTTTGATGATTAATTCTTCAAAATCGCTGACAGTCAATAGTTTACCAAATGTTTTAACGACCAATTCAGAATTATTCCCTGCAATTTTACCAGAAGGCAACTCAACATTTTCTCTATCTAAAGCCTGTTTGATATCTAATGGTGTCAATTTATAGGCAGCCAATCGTTGTGGGTCAAGCCAAAGGCGCATCGCAAAGCGTTTTTGTCCCCAAATACGGACATTGGCGACATCTGGAATTGTCTGAATACGTTCAGCAATCACATTTTCCGCATAATCTGATATTTCTAAAATATTTCTTGTATCACTTTTAACTTCAATTGAAAGGATTGCATCGCTATTGGCATCAGCTTTTTCCACAGTAGGCACGCCGTCAATGTCTTGTGGCAATAAACGAACGGCTTGACTCACTTTGTCGCGTACATCATTAGCAGCGACTTCCAAATTTGAGTTAATATCAAATTCAACTGTAATATTAGATGAACCTTGATTAGAGGAAGAACTGATGGATTTGATACCTGCAATGCCATTTATCGCTTTCTCAAGCGGTTCGGTTATTTGCGATTCTATGATTTCTGCATTCGCTCCCGAATAACCTGTTCTGACAGAAATGACAGGTGGGTCAATACTCGGATATTCACGAACACCCAAAGATTGAAAACCGATAATACCAAACAACAGGATTATCAAATTCATGACAATTGCCAAAACAGGACGGCGGATACTGATAGATGAGATATTCATAGTCTTAATATCATTATTAAATAATTAAATCAAAAGGTAAGGTAAATGTGATAAGTTTTTACCGATTCATTTTTTTTTTAAGCGTTACTACATTTTATTTAGACGAATAACGGTAAAAAAAAGCAACCGCAATACTGAGGGATGGTATCGCAGTTGATGGATAAAAATGATATTTTAGATACCAAAATTATAAGACATTATATATCAATTGAGGTAAAATGCCTAAAAGCAATAATCCACCACATACGATGAACAGAAGTAGTTTTTGTAAACTATCTGCTTCAATTTTCTCTTCCCCCTCAGTATTTTCATGAAAAAACATAGCGATTATCAGTTTGAAATAATAATAAACCCCTACTAAAGACATCGCTATGGCAAACAAAACGATACTCATATAACCTTCAGAAATCGCATTGACAAAAATATAATATTTAGCCATAAAACCCGCCAAGGGTGGAATACCTGCCATTGACAAAAGAGCCGTTGTCAGAGCTACTGCTAATATCGGATTTGATTTACCTAATCCATGAAATGCCGAAATTGAGGCATTACCTCTTGCTTTTTCAACTAAATACAAGACCATAAAAGCCGCTATTGAACCCAAACTATACGTTCCTGTATAAAACAAAAGTGAATTATCTGATTCACCGTCCACGCATAAAATGGCTATTAACATATATCCAGCGTGGGAAATGGAAGAAAAAGCCAAAAGCCTTTTTACATCGTGCTGCATAACGGCAACGATATTACCAATGAGTAACGTCAATACAGCCATAGCAGCAAATATGTCAACCCAAATATCTGTATTGCTTGGAAAACAAGTCATAAATAAGCGATACATCGCCGCAACAGCAGCCATTTTTACAACCGTTGACATAAAAGCCGTAATGGGCGTAGGGGCACCTTGATAAACGTCAGGGGTCCAAAAATGGAACGGTGCGGCTCCTACTTTGAAGCCCATGCCAACAATAAGCATAATAATACCCACGGCTAACACAGGTGTTTCAGTTATTTTTCCTAAGGCTGAACGAATTTCTAGAAGACTAAACGAACCCGTCACACCATAAATCAGAGCAATACCAAATAATAAAAAACCACTGGCAAAAGCCCCCATCAAAAAGTATTTGAATGCCGATTCATTTGATGCCAAATCATTTTTACTGCTACCTGCTAATACATACAGTGATACGGACAATATTTCAATGCCTAAAAAAAGCATAACTAAATTCGTATAAGAAACCATAACAAGCCCACCCGTCAAAGCAAAAAACACAAGTGCGTAACGGTCTGTTACGGCTTTCATCTTACTAAAATACTCTTCAGACATCATAAACCACAACACGGTCACGCATGACATAGCAATCGTAAATGCGAGGGCATAATTATCCATCTGCATCATATTGAAAACACGTTGATTGAATCCCCAATCAAAAATGCTCCATGAAATCGTCATTGCTAAGCCAAATAGTGCCAACGGAAAAACGAGTTTCCGAAGGTTAAACATATCAGCGAGCATTGTAAAAACGCCCGTAAGCGCAAGCGTCAATAGTTCTTTCATAACTTTTTAAAGACAAATGAAGGGCTAAAATGACCCCTCAGTATTTTTGTAATTTTTTTCGTTAATTGAGGTTTTTATCTTGTTAATTGATTAATCCGCCTTGAAAAACCATCAAAAGGTTCTCAACCGCAGGTGCCACAATATCCAAAAGTGGTTTTGGATAAACACCTAATATGATGACCAAAGCCGATACAGTTATTAATACCGTCGTTTCATTAGTATCCAAATCCGTGAACCCCTCAGTAAGCGGTTTTGTATCACCTAACATGATACTTTGGTAACTCCGTAACATATAAACCGCACCAAGAATAACCGTCGAACCTGCGCCTACTGCCATCCAGAAATTGTATTGGTAAATGCCATTTATCAATAAAAACTCGCCCACAAAGCCATTCGTCAAAGGCAAAGCGACGGAACCAAGCATAATGATAAGGAACATCAAAGCGAATTTTGGTGCAACACCTCGAATGCCGCCCATTGCCGTTATATCATGCGTTTTTGTCCTTTCCATCAATATTTCAGCGACAAAAAACAAACCGACGACATTGATACCATGTGCAAACATCTGAATCAAACCACCCGTTATCCCCTCAGTATTCATCGCAAAAATACCCGCCGAAATCAAGCCAACGTGCGCGATTGAACTGTATGCAATCAATCGTTTATAATCTTTTTGCGACAATGCTATCAATGACGCATAGACGATACCGATTATAGATAAAATCATAGCTGTATTCCCCCAAGAGTCCCAACCTTTCGGGACAAGCGGCATCAACCAACGCAAAATACCATAAGTACCCATTTTGAGCATGATACCCGACAACAACATTGTTCCAGCCGTAGGTGCAGTCACATAAGTATCAGGTTGCCAAGTATGGAAAGGAAAAACAGGCATTTTGATAGCAAAAGCGATAAACATCGCCCAAAAAACCCAACCTTGTTGCTCACGGCTCATTTGTTGCCCCGCCGCATATAAGTCTTGGATGAGAAAAGAATGGTTATCTGGCGTTTGCAAATAAACGAACAATAAACCTGCTAACATAATAAGCGAACCCGCCAATGTATAAACAAAAAACTTAAAGGTTATACGTCCACGATGTTCACCGCCCCAAACAAGGCAGATAAAATATATCGGAATCAAAGCCAATTCCCAGAAAACGTAAAAAAGGAAGCCGTCCATCGCAGTAAATACCCCAATTAGAGCCATTTGCATCAAAAACACCAGCGCATAGAAGCGGTTTGTAAAATAACCACTCGAAGAAGCTGTGATGATTAAAGGCATCAATAAAACGGTCAATAAAACCATCAAAAAGGAAATTCCGTCCATACTCACAGCGAAATGCGCACCGAAAGGTAACCACTTTACATCCAATGATAGGATTTCAGGGTTTGACGTAAAGTACATCGCTGCATAACCAAACAACGCTAATTCAGCTAAAGCGAGGTAAAAAGCTGTTAATTCCGCCTTTTCTCTTTTGATGAACAACATCAAAAGAGCCGCGACAAGGGGGAAAAATATGAGTGCAACTGTTATCATAAATTCTTATTTGCTCAAATTTTGCTTGAAATACTGAGGGGGGTTATAGGACTTTAAACATCAAAATAATAATAATCGAAATCACCATCGCAAAGAAATAGACATCAACATTACCCGCTTGTGTTTTGCGTAAAGTGGATGATAACCAACGCGTTGCCAAACCGAAAAAGTTAACAACGCCGTCAATAACTTTAGTATCAAAAACAGCACTAAAAAAGCCACCGATAGTGTCAATAGGCTTCGTTATCAAGGTATTATACAACTCGTCAATATAGTATTTGTTATAAATGGTTTTCGTTAAGCCAGTCATTTCAGCATCAGTTTGAAGTTGTTTTTCTTTTGAAATATACATCCAATAAACCAAACCGACAATGACAGCGACAGCAGCCGTCACACCCCACATCATTGAATGAAGCATATGGAACTCGCCCTCATGTTTCATATCCATCAAAACACTACTCAAATTATGCTCTACAAAACCATCAACCAGAAAGCCGCCGCCGACGGATAATGCTGCCAAAACCATCAAAGGAATTGTCATACTGAGGGGTGACTCGTGCAAGTGATGTTCTTGTTCATGCGTGCCTCTGAACTTACCCCAAAAGGTAAGGAAATAAACTCGACTCATATAAAACGCCGTCATCAATGCACCAATAATCAACAAATAGCCAATAATAGGCTTATTTTCAAGGGCTTTTATGATAATTTCATCTTTTGAAAACCAACCTGAAAAGTATGGAAAACCGATAATGGCTAGATAACCAAGTAAAAATGTGGCATGTGTAATCGGTAATTTAGAATGTAAACCACCCATTTTTCGGATATCTTGTTCCCCACCCATTCCGTGAATAACTGAACCTGCACCTAAGAATAATAAGGCTTTGAAAAACGCATGAGTTACTACGTGGAAAACACCCGCAGAATAAGCCCCAACGCCCAAAGCAGCAAACATGAAACCCAATTGAGAAACTGTCGAATAAGCCAATACTTTTTTAATATCCATTTGTTGGAAACCAATCGTTGCCGCAAACAAAGCGGTCAGTGTTCCCGTCCAAGCAACAACATCCATACTGAGGGGTGCCATTGTAAACATTGTATTGCAACGAGCGACCATATATATACCCGCTGTTACCATTGTAGCCGCATGGATAAGGGCAGAAACAGGGGTCGGACCCGCCATCGCATCGGGTAACCATGTATATAGAGGTATCTGAGCGGACTTACCAATTGCACCGATGAACAACAATAAAGTGGCAGCTGTCACCATTTGCGGTGTGAATTTCGCAAGGTTTTCTGCTTGAAAAACGGTTTCAAAATTGACGCTTTGCGTTGTTGTATAAATCATCAAGATTCCGAGCAACAAGCCTAAGTCGCCGATACGGTTCATAACAAACGCCTTTTTTGCAGCGCTTGAATAGTCAATATTTTTGAACCAAAAGCCAATTAACAAATAAGAACACAAACCAACGCCTTCCCACCCGATGAACATTACAAGGAAATTGTTGCCTAAAACCAAGAGCAACATAAAGAAGACAAACAAGTTTAGGTAGGCAAAAAAACGACGAAAACCATCATCGTCGTGCATATAACCCGTTGAATACAAATGAATTAGGAAACCAACGCCCGTAATAACCAAAAGGAAAATAGACGACAAAGGGTCAATTAGGAAAGACATTGTCGCTGAGAAATTGCCTACTGTTATCCAGTCAAAAACCATAACTGTTTCGGGCGCAGGGTTATGGAGTTTTTCCATGAAAATCAAAACAGCGACCACAAACGATGCCAATACAGAACCACTTGCAATGACACCCGTCAAAGATTTTGACAAATTGCGATTCGCCAGACCAATGATTGCCCAACTGACGAGCGGAAATAGAGGTATTAACCAGACTAAATGCGACATAATGTATTTTTTACCCCCCTCAGTATTTTAGGGATTTTTATGATTTTATTTTGAGTATTTCGTATCAGCAATGTATATTTCTAAAGCCCGACTCAATTGAAATTCTGAAAATGTTTTTTGTACACAATTATTTAAAAACTGCATAGTTTTATCAAAATTGTCAATCCTCACGCGTTCACTTTTAAAGAGTTGTATATAGTTAAAATCAATTTTAAGATGTCGCGCCTGCTTTTTCAGATGAATTAGTGCATGTTGTGTATTATCCAATTCACAGTGTTCATATTCTCCATCTTTTGTGATTTTCATCAAGCTATCATGGTCTTTTTTACGACCCACTTGACCGAGTAAACTTTTAATACTACTTTCATCTTTATCGTAATAAAACGTCAAAACACTATCCAAAAAAGGCACAATTTCAGCCATTAATATCTCTTCTTTCAACTTCCAAAGATGAAAATGGTCAGTTTCAGAATATTCATAAAGGCTTAAATCATAATTTTCTATTACCGTTTGTATTGCCAATTCCGCAGAAAGTCCATTGGCTTGAAGTGTTTTTTTCGATATGACAATGGTTGATTTTAAGGCAACTGCTATGAATTGAGCCATTATTCTTATTTTTTAAGCAATTTCCACCAGATTTACTAAATTTTTAAAATTTAGTAAATCTTAGATTAGATAAATCATGCACATTAAAACTTCAAACGATTCAAAAAGTCGATATCCGTTGATTTTGTATTTCTAAAAACCATCATCAAAATGGCCAGACCGACCGCTACTTCGGCTGCTGCAACTGCCATGATAAAAAAGACAAACACTTGTCCTCCTGGATCATTATGGAAACGACTAAAAGCGACCAAAAGCAAATTCACGGCATTGAGCATCAGCTCAACACACATAAAAATAACAATGGCATTGCGACGATACAAAACGCCTGTCACACCAATTGCAAACAATATGGCACTCAACCACAAGTACCAAACCAAAGGAACGCCCGCTATAATATCTTGATTCATAATCTTTTATATTGAAATTATATTTTTACCCCTCAGTGTTTTTACTGAATTTCACGTTTACCCAACATCACTGCGCCTACCATACCCGCTAAAAACAAGATTGCAGATACCTCGAATGGCAGAATATATTGTCCATAAAGCACACGCCCTAAATACTCAACAGAACCCAAATCAGCACTGATTTTACCATTTATCTGCATTTTTTCGGCATCACGTAAAGCGACAATCAAAACCAACATCAATAAACCGCCTGAAATAACAGCTACAGCTTTACTTAGATTGGATTTAACAGGTTCACCATCAACATTTAAGTTCATCATCATGATAACATAAAGAAACAACACCATAATTGCACCTGAATATACAATGATGTGGACAGCCGCCAAAAACGACGAATCAAGCAAAAAGTAATGCCCAGCTATCGAAAAAAAAGTCACTATGAGAGCCAATGCGCTGTAAACAGGGTTACGGGTAAAGACCACAAAGGCAGCACTTGCAATAGCAAGAGCAGAAAGGAAGTAAAAAATATATTGCGTTATCATAAAAATTGATTATTCGTTAGTGATTGTCATCATGTTCTTCATCTAAATGGTCTTGCCAAGTTTGGTTGTGTGCATGAAATTTGTTGGTTTTAAAATCGGCAACCTCTTTTGTTTGGCGTTTTGAGACATCAATTCTATTGTCTATCGTTTCAACGAGTTTATCTTTCCCATATATCATCGAATTGCGATTAAATTCTGTATCAACCAGTCTATCTGTTAAAAATATGGCTTCTTTTGGACAAGCCTCTTCGCATAGACCGCAAAAAATACAGCGCAACATGTTGATTTCGTAAATAGCCGCATATCTTTCTTCACGATACAAGTGTTCTTCACCTTTCTGACGTTCTGCAGCCACCATCGTAATCGCTTCTGCTGGGCAAGCAACTGCGCATAAGCCACAAGCTGTACATCGTTCTGCCCCAGCTTCATCGCGTTTCAATACATGCCACCCTCTATATACTGGCGCAAACTCGCGCTTTTGTTCTGGATATCTTATTGTCGCAGGTTTCTGAAAAGCATGTTTCAAAGTGATTGCCATGCCTTTAGCAATCGCAGGTAAATATATCCTTTCTGCTAAAGTCATTTCTTTATTAGAAACGAGTTTTGAGCGATTCGTTAACTTCATTTTTTAACTAATTGATGTTAATTATATTGAGGTATTTCTACCAAATTATTTTAATTCGTTTATCTTCTAAATAGTCATCAAAAATGAAATCTTTGCCAATGATATCCATGTTTTCAACGATACCTTGTGATATTATCAATCTATCAAATGGGTCTCTATGAATTAAAGGTAATTTAGAGTTTTCAACTGTATGTTGAAAGTTAATATCTAAAATTTGAAATCCATTTTCATTAATCGAGTCAATAATTTTAGCAAAATCACCTACTTTTAGAATCAATTTTCCTAAGCCAACTTTTATTGACATTTCCCATAAACTTGCAATACTGATATAATTATCATTATTTATATTTTCGATAATATTGCGCGCATTCTTACTGAGCTCAGGTGAGCCTTCCACAAACCAAATGAATGTATGAGTATCTAATATATTTTTCACTACATATAGTCTTTAAAGTCTTCTAATGGTTCATCGAAATCGGGAGACATGACAAACATTCCCTTTGCAGAACCAAAAACAGGGCGTTTTTTTTTTGTCACCACAACTTTCTTATTTTTAGTTTTAAGATAGTCAATAAAGTCTAAAAGTTCTTTTTTTAAACTTTCAGGCAATAGACTAATCTCTTTTACAATTATTTCATCTACCATGACTTAAAATTTAAAATAGTTAGAGAATAACATATTCATTCACGTAATTCTTTGATTTTCAATTAAAACAAACCCTTAAACCACCCCTCAGTAAAAGCCGTAAAAACACCTGTCAAAATCAAATTGAAAATTGATAAAGGCAGCAATGTTTTCCAACCCAAATTCATCAATTGGTCATAACGGAAACGCGGTAATGTCCAACGCACCCACATAAACAAAAAGATGAAAAAGATGATTTTACCCATCAACAAAACAAAACCCAAAATGCGCACTCCGTTTTCGCCAAGCGAAGGTATTAATTCATTCTCAAATGGGAAATGATAACCGCCAAAATATAGCGTGGCCATCAAAGCAGACGATGCAAACATATTGATATACTCCGCAAAAAGGTAAAAACCGAGCTTCATCGAAGTAAATTCTGTATGATAACCACCCACCAATTCCGATTCCGCTTCGGGCAAATCAAATGGGGCGCGGTTACATTCCGCGAAAGCGCAAATGATAAAAATAAGAAAACCCAACGGTTGATAGACGAAATTACAATAATCACCATCTTGTTTTTCAACAATATCATTCAAACTTAAAGAACCCGTCGTCATAACCAAAGCCACAAGGCTGATACCCATCGCTAA
>JAYTUQ010000429.1:0-3959 GCA_043744455.1 Saprospiraceae bacterium
CGGTGAAAAAGGAGACGCTTGGGTGGATGTCAAAGGCATGTTTTTAGCCGCCGCCGCCAGCAGCGAAGTTTATGAATTATTGGGCAAAAAAGGCTTAGGTACAAATGAATTTCCAAAAGTGGAAACCACATTGATAGATGGCGATATTTCTTATCGACAACATACGGGTGGGCATACACCTGCGCCGAATTGGGCAACTTTTATCGCGTTTGCCAGTCGATATTTTAAGTAAGAAAAGTGGATAGAAAAATTTTGAAAGTATCCGATATAGAATTCTTATGGTCATTTTTTTTGAAAAAAAATGACCATAAGAATTCTATATCGGATACTTTGTTAGCCTTTCAAAACCACCTTGAAGCACCACCATTCCAAAAGTTCAAAACTTTTGGAATGGTTTAAAATCGAAATGTCATTATTTCTTCTATCAAGCCAGTAAGGTTGTTATGCCTACTAATGAAAAAAAATTTCACTTATCATCTAAAAATAAACAAAATGAAAAAAGGACACCTACTCATCATCGCTTTGTTAACGCTCAACCAAACGTCATTTGCACAACAAAAAATAGGTGCTTTTGACAATCACGAAGACATTGGCACCCCCTCAGTAAAAGGGTCGGCGACTTACAAGGCGGACACTCAGGAATACACTATGGAAAGCCAAAGCGTCAATATATGGGCAAAATCTGATCAATTTCATTTCCTTTGGAAAAAAATCAAAGGTGATTTTATCATTTCGGCAACCATCCGTTTTGTCGGAAAAGGCGCTGACCCACATCGCAAAATAGGCATTATGGCACGCAATGAATTGACACCCAATTCGCTTTATGCCGATGCTTGTGTGCATGGCGTTGACCTCACGTCTTTGCAGTACAGAACAAAAGATACGAGTAATACAGAGCAAATCGAAGTATCTGTTTTCAACCCAACTAACATTGAATTTCAACGAATTGGCAACAAATTCATCTTTTCTGCCGCTGTTTTTGGCGAAAATTATAAATCAGTTAGTAAAGAAATAGATTTAAACGACGAGGTTTTTGCAGGGCTTTTTATCTGTTCGCACAATGATAAGGTGATGGAAAAAGCGGTTTTCAGCAATGTCCGCATCATCATTCCAGCTGCCAAAGATTTCAAACCATATCGCGATTATATCGGCAGCCATATCGAAGTCATGGACGTGCAAACAGGGCATCGCAAAATTTTGTACTCTGCGCCCAACTCGCTGCAAGCACCAAATTGGACAAAAGACGGTAAAACCTTGATTTACAATTCGGAAGGACGCATGTACAATTACGATTTGGCGAAAGGAACGATTTCGCCCTTGAATACAGGGACAGTCATCAATAATAATAATGACCACGTAATGTCTTTTGACGGCAAAATGATGGCATTGAGCAATCATGTTAGCGACAAACGGATTTCTACTTTATTCGTTTTGCCAATTGGTGGTTCGGACAAACCGATGATGATTACCTCGCCCGATTCAGGACATTCCTACTTGCATACATGGTCACCCGACGGTAAAAAGTTGATTTTCACGGGACAACGCAACAAACAATTTGATATATGGCAAGTTGACATCGCCACCAAAAAGGAAACGCAATTGGTCAATACACCGACACTTGATGACAGCCCCGAATACACGCCCGATGGCAAATGGATTTATTTCAACTCTGTTCGCACAGGCACGATGAAATTGTGGCGCATGAAACCCGATGGCAGTGGTCAAGAGCAAATTACTTTTGATGAATACAACGACTGGTTTCCGCATATTTCACCTGATGGCAAGTGGATTGTGTATCTCTCATTTCCGAAGGAAATCAATCCGACTGAACACCCTTGGTATCAAAAAATATACTTGCGGTTGATGCCCGCTTCTGGCGGTATCGCTCGGAATATCGCCTATATATATGGTGGACAAGGAACGATTAACGTGCCTTCATGGTCGCCTGATAGTAAGCGCATTGCTTTCGTGAGTAATACGAAATTAGAGTAAAATATTGACAATGAAATCTTTACAAAATGTCCCTTTTAAGCATTATTCCTGTAATGCCTTCCGCCAATATTGAAAAAGACGTGGCTTGGTACTTGGAAAAAACGGGTTTTAAAGTCCATTTTTTGGACAAAATATATGCTGTTCTTTATCGCGAAGACCTTTGTATCCACTTGCAATGGCATGCGGATACACAAAATGATGCTTTACTTGGTGGTTCAGTCATCAGAATTGCAGTTAAAGATGTAAAAGCCCTTTTTGAAGAATTTATACTGAGGGGTACTGTTTCCAAAGACGATTTTAGGGCAAATACGCCTTGGGGAACAAATGAGTTTGGTTTTTATGATTTGAATAAAAATGCTATTTTTATAATGGAAGACAATGATTGAAAACACATTTATATCAAAAAATATAAGCGCATTCTGCGCCATCAAGCTTTACATGACTGATGGGGGTTCTTCATTTACAAAATATTGATTTTCAATGCATAAGAAGACATTATTTATACTTTTTTACTTTTTGACAATAGCTCATTTAGGCTTTTCTCAAATTAAATTGCCGCGCTTAATCAGCGATGGCATGGTTTTGCAACACGGTAAATCCATAAAAATTTGGGGTTGGGCTTCCCCAAATGAAGCCATTACGCTGTTGTTTGACAATAAAACTTTCAAAACACAAGCCGATGCTTTTGGGAAATGGGTTATTCCCTTACCCCCGCAAAAAGCAGGTGGTAGTTTTGATTTCGTTTTTAAAGGCAAAAATGACATAAAAGTCAGCGATGTCGTATTCGGCGATGTCTGGCTGTGCAGCGGTCAATCGAATATGGTTTTGCCGATGGAACGCGTGAAAGAAAAGTACGTCGATGAGATAGCAGCAGCCAATTATCCTAATATTCGTTTCTTTTTTATTCCAACTTTGACTAATTTGTCAAAAAAACAAGACGATTTCCCTTCGGGTACGTGGAAAAAAGCCAATCCGAACGACGTTTTGACTTTTTCTGCCGTTGCCTATTTTTTTGCAAAAAGTATTTATGACACATATAAAATACCGATTGGTCTCATCAATCCAAGCGTTGGTGGCACGCCCATTGAAGCATGGATAAGCGAAGAGGGTTTGACTGATTTTGACGATTTAACAAAAACGATTCAAAAAAATAAAGATACGGCTTTTGTAAAATCAATGATGCCAAGACCAATGCCACAGCCCAAATCCAACGATATTGGCTTGAAAGAACATTGGTTTGACCCCAATTATACGCCCAAAGGTTGGCGCAATATCAACATTCCAGGCTATTGGGAAGACCAGGGTATTAAAGATTTGAACGGTGTTGTGTGGTATCGAAAAGACATTGACGTACCTGCGAGCATGACGGGCGTGGCTGCCAAACTCTTTATGGGGCGCATTGTAGATGCCGATTTTACCTACATAAATGGTGTGCAAGTCGGCAATATCACATATCAATATCCACCCAGACGTTACGAAGTACCTGCCAATCTTTTAAAAGTAGGAAAAAACACCATCGTTGTTCGCGTTATCAATACAAGTGGAAAAGGCGGTTTTGTACCCGATAAACCCTATTTTTTGACGGCAAATGGTCAAAATGTTGATTTGAAAGGTGATTGGCAGTACAAAGTGGGTGAAGTATATGAGCCCATGCGTGGTGGTGGTTTTGGTTTTTCTGCACAAAATCAACCCAGTGCTTTGTTCAATGCCATGACAGCTCCCGTCGTACCCTTTCCAATAAAAGGAATTTTATGGAATCAAGGAGAAAGCAATACAGGTAACCCTGAACCTTATACTAAATTGCTTCCTGCCTTGATAGCAGATTGGCGCAAGCAATGGCAAGAACCCAATCTGCCGTTTCTGTACATTCAATTGGCGAATTTTCAAGATGTCAATTATTTGCCTGCTGAAAGTCCATGGGCAGAATTGCGTGAAGCGCAACGAAAAGCCTTGTCTGTACCGAATAC
>JAYTUQ010000430.1:0-3953 GCA_043744455.1 Saprospiraceae bacterium
ATTGTCAAACCAAATTTCTTTATCGTTTTTGAAATAATCGGCAACAATTCTGTTCGTAAAATAGGTGTAAAACAAAGCGGCATCTAAGCCAATATACCCACGCCGATGCGTCAAAGTGGTGTTGTAATTCAGATTGATATTGTAAGATTGTTCAGGTTTTAAGTCTGAACCGATAACAATTTTTCTTGCACCATTAAACGCACGTTCATCTTCTGAAAATAAATTGACGACGCGATAGCCATTGCCCAAACCCAAACGAAACGTATTTGCTGGATTGACGGTCCATTTCCAGTTTAAACGCGGTGAAAAGATATTACCATGTTTTGAATTAAAATCGTAGCGCAAGCCCGCCAAAAGGGTATGTTTTTCATTAAAATGTATCTCATCTTGTAGAAAAATGCCAGGCAACCAGGTGTGCGAAGGTTGATTAATTGGGTTTGCAGAATCCGCAGAACGGGTCAAAGCAGAATTGTCATCATAAGCCGTATAACGCACAGCCGTTCCCAACAAAATATCATGCGTTTTACTTAGGGGTTTGTGCCACGTCATTTGTGCAAAGCCAATTTGTTGTGTGGCTAAAAAAGGTCGGTTGCCATAAGCAGAGTTTTGATCATGAAAATTGTAGGAATATTGGAACTTCACTTTCTCCTTTACAGGCAAATCATAAACGCCAATGAGTTCAAAACGATTTGTTGTAATCTGTTCGCCATAGACTTCTGAACCGCCTCGGTGTTTGTTTTGCCATTGCAATTCACCACCAAAACGGTCTTCATAAACATAGCGCAGTGCAAAATGCGTTTGTTTATCGTCTTCCCTTTTAAACTGCCATTTATTGAAAACTGATGCCCGTTTTTGGAGCGTTACGTCTGTAAAGTTGTCATTATTAACATCCCAACGTTTTTGAAAATTGAACACATTGGCACTCAAAAGACTTGTAAAACGCCCAATTTTAAACTTTGTAGCAGCATCTAAACCCATCTCACCATAAGAAGTGCCGTTGATATCAATATTTAAACGCGGTGCTTTATCTGCACTTTTTGTAATCACATTTATCAAACCACCGACCGCTTCTGAACCATAAAGTGTCGAACTGGGTCCTTTAATAATTTCAATACGTTCCACCATCGAATTTGGAATCCCCATCAAACCATACACCGTCGACAGTGCGCTCACAATCGGCATACCATCAATCATGACCATCGTATAACCACCTTCCATGCCGTTGATGTGAATGTCGCCTGTGTTGCACACATTACAACTAATTGTCGGTTGCACACCGTTGACCATACCAATCGATTCAAACAAATTAGGCGTTGGGTTTTTCAAAAACAACTTAGGCGTAATAATGTCAATGGGTACAGCAGATTGTGAGCGAGATACTTCTTTCATCGTGCCTGTAATGACGACTTCGTCTAATTTAGCTTCGGATTCAGTCAATACCATATTGACTGTCAATATTTTATCACTGTTTTTTATACTGATGCGTTGTTCTTTTCTCAAAAAACCGACGGCTGTGGCTACTAAAGTATAATCACCCATGGGTATATTTTCGATAGCATACCCCCCCTTGAGCGCATCTTGCGCCATCACGCTTTGCATGACAGTATCTGATGTATTTCCGATGTTTTTTTTCAACAAAAAGACATGGGCAAAGGGAATGGGATTGCCTTTTTTGTCGCTGATTAACCCTTGTATTTGTGCATTTTGAGCAAAAAGGAAGGATGTAAAGAAGATGAGAAATGTAGAGATGATATATTTCATTTGTATTATTAGTTTAATTTCACACAAAGTTAAGATTGTTTTTAAAATATTTTTAGATTAGCCTAAAAATATTTTAAACATCTACACAATTAGCCTCATTGTCGAGTGAAAAGCGGTTTTTATCCTAAAAAGCGAAAGGGAGTGCAAAAACGTTTGAACTTTGTGACCAAATTTTGACTTTACTGTTTTTCAGACAACTTTCCAAAAGTTCCAACTTTTGGAAAGTTTCTCAATGAAAAAACTCGACTAAATTTTTAAATAAAAAACAATGAAAAAACTAAGCTACTTACTCTCATTTCTTCTCATCGCGTCAATGTCAACAGCACAAAACCCAATGGGTGGGGCAGGAGGTGGCATACCAAAAGGCATGACTATTACAGGACGTATTTATGGTAAAATCGTTGACGAAACGACCAAGCAACCGCTCGAATTTGTTTCTATCGTTGCTTTGCGTCCTTTGGGTCGCCGCGATTCGATTGTCGGCGGAATGTTGACCTTAAGCAATGGTGAATTTAGTATTGACAAGTTACCGATAGGCGGCGTTAAAATCAAAATATCTTTGATTGGGTATAAAGATATCATCAAACAAGTCAATTTGTTTCCCCCTGATTTAGAAGTAGATATGGGCGATATTAAACTGGCTGTCGATGCCAAACTGTTAGGTGAAGTAGAAGTCACAGGTCAAAAATCAACGATGCAATTGGGGCTTGACAAAAAGATTTTTAATGTAGACAAAAACATCACAACCACGGGTGGTACTGCGGAAGATGTGTTAAAATCCGTCCCTTCAGTAACCGTTGATGCCGATGGTTCTGCCAAGTTGCGGAATAATTCAACCATAATTTATGTGGACGGACGCCCTACTTTGATGAGTATCAATCAAATACCTGCCGACCAAATTGACAATATTGAGGTCATTTCTAATCCATCTGCCAAATACGAAGCGGCTTCTTCAGGTGGGATTATCAATATTGTCTTGAAAAAGAATAAAAAACCGGGCTATAACGGCTTTTTGAGTGCTGGTGTGGGTACAGGCAATCGGTACAATGGTATGGCGAATTTGAATATTAAAGAAGGTCGCTCAAACGTAACGGCTTTTTATAATTTTAATAAAACAAACAATCCGACAAACGGTTATACCAATCGGACATTTTTATCTTCGGCTGCACCCTACAAAGATTTCAATCAAAATACAAAAACAAAATTTAACAATCTTTTCCAAATTGGACGTTTGCAATGGGACTATAATGTGACCAACCGCAATACATTAAGTTTGTCAGGCACGTATGTCAATGGCGTTTTTAATATTGGTTCTGACCAAACGTATGAATATTTGGACAAAACGGGTGCGCAAATACTGAGGGGTACATTTGTACAACGTCCAATGAATGAATTTAAAAACTATCAAGTTCAAGCAACTTGGAAAAAATCTTATGCGAAAAAAGGGAAGGAGTTGGTAACGGATTTGAGCTATGGTTTGGGTGGGTCAAAGAACGATGCGGATTGGAAAAGAACCCTTTTGAAACCCTCAGGAGAACAAGCGGCACAACCACAATTGATTAATATTGGTGGTGGTAACGACGGGAGACAAGTAACCTTTCAAATGGATTTTACAAATCCTATCAACGATTCAGCCAAATTAGAAATGGGCGTTCGGAGTTATTGGAACAATAGAACGCAGAATTATTTATATAGTCTTTACGATTATACAACATCAAAATATACACAACAAAATGCCTTTTCTCAAAATACGGATGTCAACGACATGATTAATGCGGCATATATTACGTATGGTTCTAAATGGTCAGGTATTGGTTATCAAATCGGGATGCGTTACGAACAATCAAATCTGAAAGGAACGAGTAAATTGGAGAATGTGCCATCGTTTGGTTACGATTATCCGAAGTCGGCGAGTGATTTGCTCAATGCTTTGTTCCCCTCAGTATATTTGAGTAAAAAATTGAATAAAACTGTAGAAATACAAGCCAATTTTAGCCGTAAAATCAATCGCCCTAATTTCATGCAATTGATGCCTGTTATCATGGGTGCTGATGCTGAAAATATACGTATTGGCAACCCTGCTCTGACACCTGAATTTATCAATTTGATGGAATTCAATTATAGTAAAATGTGGAAGTCAAACAATTGGTTAGCAACGGTTTATCTGCGTGGTGAAGAAAACCCTATTACAA
>JAYTUQ010000431.1:0-15608 GCA_043744455.1 Saprospiraceae bacterium
TACTCTATTTCTCATACTACAAAAATACAAAAAATGTGTAGCAAATAAATTCTTGCCCTAAAGGGCATAGTTTTAACTAACGAACTTAAAAAATAAACACAAATCAGCGGTCAAAAGAATCACTCCCCACCCTCACTTTTCTTTGTTTCGCCCATCAAGACATTCGCCCCACGTACTACAATTTGCTTGCCGTCGATGCCCGAAATGCCAACCCAACCAGTGCTCAAACCTGTTGGTAAAAATTCTATCTTTTTGAAAGTCAAGGCTTTACCATCATTTTTTTCAACAACAAAACAATAGTTTTTACCCTCGTCTTGCACGACCGCACTTTCTGGAATAACCGTCATAGGTTGCGTGCCTGAGGTTTCGATAAATGCCGTTAAAATCATATCCGTTGCCATCGTTTTTCCTGCTGGCGGCGTAAAAGGCACATGTAATGTCAATGTTTTGGTCGAGGGGTCAATGTCTCGTCCAATGAATTCGATACGTCCAATTGCCTCTGGTACTGAGGGGTCTGCAAAACGCAAACGCACCGCTTGATTGGGCTTAATTTTTTGCAAATCACGTTCGTACAAAGAAACATCGGCGTGGGGGTCTTCGAAACTTTTGATGTGTGCGAGTTTCGTTCCTTCCAATGCCGTTGTGCCAATAGAAACAGGAAAATGATCAATATAGCCTGAAATAGGTGCCAAAATGCGTATTTTTTCAACAATATTGCCTTCATACTGAGGGGGGCTAACACCAGCCAAACGCAACTTCGCCGCCGTTGTGGTCATAATTGCTTTCTGCATCATCACTTTTGAGCGCACTTCTTGCTCGTTTCGGGCTGCGCCGACGTTTTCTTTTGCCATAATTTGTTGCCGTTCCAACTCCTTTTCAAGGAAAAACAACTCGCTTTGAGCAACCAAATAGTCGCGCTGCAAACCGATGATGTCCGATGAAGTAAGTTCCATCAACACCGTCCCTTTATTGACAAATTGACCTTCGTGCACATTGATTTTTACGACCGTTCCACGCATTGGCGAAGAAATATCAGCCATATCATTTGCCAAAACCGTCACTCTGCCCGTTGTTGTGATGCTGCCTGCAAAAGAGCGTTTTTCAGTATTGCCCAATTCTATGTGCATCAATTGGATTTGATTAGTTGTTAAAACCAAACTGTCTGATGCCGTTTTGATGGCTGCCGTTTCTTCGTTTTTTGCTACTTCTTTTTGACTGCAAGCGACGAATAATATTGTTATAAGTAAAAAAAGTATATTTTTCATTATTTTTAATTTTTAAACTATTTTTTCTAACACGAATTTCACGAATGACACGAATTAACAAAATTAGATTTCAGAGCTTTAAAATATAATTAGAATCTTACTAATTCGTGTAATTGGCGAAATTCGTGTTATAAAAAACAATAAGAGTTATTTAAAATATGCCAACCGTAAAACTGCTTCATTATATGTCTGCAAAGCCGTCAAATAAGCCATTTTCACATCAAAGGCTTGACGAATACTTTGTAAATATTCAAAAGTCGTTACCGACCCCAATTGCTTCATTTTGTCCGCCGTTTTAAGGATGTCAGATGCTTGTGGCAAACCTATTTTTTCATAAAAATCCACATTTTGAGCCGCTAATTGCACCTCATTTTGCACTTTTTGAAACGCTGTATTCAATTGAAAATCAATCACTTCGCGCTCCTTTTGAGCCACCTGTGTTTCAATATCTGCCGCTTGTTCTGCGGCTTTCCAACCCTTTGTCCAAAGCGGCACATTGACACCGATGCGGACAACAGGCGGCACATAACGATTGAACACATATTGGCTGATACCGACCGTAAAACTGGGTGTCGTTGCCAATTTTTGCTGAGCTGCTTTTTCAAACATCAAGCGTTCACTTTCCGCATAAAATCGTTGAATCGGCAGTTCTACCTTTTCTAATTTATCATTAGATAATTTTACAAAAAATTGATTAACAGTCACTTGTGGCGTTTTTAGATATTGCTGCAACTCAGAAATGGCATTCGCATACTCGATTTCAGACCCCCTCAGTAATTGTTGAATATTTTTGTAAAAACTCTCCGCTGTCGTTTTGTCCAACAGCGTTATTTTACCAACCCGAAATTCTACTTCTGCGACCCGATTATATTCCTTGAAAATACTGTCTTGCTCACGTCCATAGCGTACTTTTTCGCTCAAAAACAAGCAATTTTGATACAAAACCCTTGCATGATGCGCAATATCATGTTCACTTACTGCCAGTTCCGATTCACTTAATTTGACTTGTTGTTGCAGCGTTTTCTCTTGTTGTTTATATACTTTAGGCAACAAAAAAGACTGTTGCGCGCCCAAAACCGTCCAAATGGGCACATTGTCAGGACCCATCAAAAATTGCGGTGTTTCAGCATAAAATTCAGTCGGAGTAATGGTTTTAGCGGTTGGCACAAGCTGTTTAGCATGAGTGATTTGCGTTTGATTTTTTTGAATCAAAGGATGATTTTTAACCGCTAAATTGACCGCTTCTTGTTCTGAAATACTTTGAGAAAATGCCATTTTAGGTAGTAAAAAACAGAATAACAGCATAATAACGCTTTGTTTTGGTAGATGCACCGATTGTTTTTTACCCATAAAAATAGCATACAAAACAGGCAATAAAATTAAGGTCAAAATGGTCGAAGTAATCAAACCGCCAATCACAACCGTTGCCAAAGGTTTCTGTACTTCAGCCCCTGCGCCCGCCGCCAGTGCCATCGGTAAAAAGCCCAAAGAAGCCACAGTCGCGGTCATAATCACAGGTCGGAAGCGCTCGATTGCCCCCCTCAGTATGCGGCTGTTCAGGTTATTGCGTCCTTCCAAATGCAGTTGTTTGAAGTAACCGATGAGCACCATGCCGTTCAAAACCGCCACGCCAAACAACGCAATGAAGCCCACACCCGCCGAAATCGAGAACGGCATACCCCTCAGTATGAGGGCAAAAACGCCACCAACGGCAGCAAAAGGTATCGCTGTAAAAATCAAAAGGCTCTCTTTTAAAGTGCCAAAAGAGAGGTAAAGTAGCAGTAAAATCAACAATAAAGCAGCAGGAACGACCAATAACAGCCGTTTTCGAGCATTTTCAAGGTTTTCAAATTGACCACCATAAGTGATACGATAGCCTTGTGGCAACTGTACTTTTGTGTCTACGATGCGTTGAATATCCGCCACCGTTGTCGCCACGTCGCGCCCTCTGATATTGAGGTTAACATTGACAGACCGTTCGCCATTTTCACGATTGACTGCCATCGGTGCTGTTTTAATTTCTATATCGGCAAGCATCTGCATCGGAATTTGCGAACCATTTTCTGTCGTCACCAAAAGGCTACCAATATCATCAAGCTTTTGATTATCAATGGTTTGTAGTTTAACAATGATATCAAAACGGCGGCTTGCTTCATACATAACCCCTGCTTTTTCACCCGCCAAAGCCATACGCAAAACGCGTCCAACTTCATCAATAGACACCCCAAAACGCACCAAAGCATCGCGTTTGTAGGTGACAAAAAGCTGAGGCATCCCTTCCGCTTTCGCCACATACGGGTCAGCGACCCCCTCAGTATGTTGTATTTTTTTGAGAATATCGTTGGCAATTTCCGCCAATTTATCGAGGTCATTGCCCAACACTTTGACAATCACATCAGTCTTTGCGCCCGTCATCAATTCATTAAAACGCATGGAAATAGGTTGTTGAATACTTGAATTTACGCCCGGAATAGTTTTCAAAACAACATCTAATTGGGCTTCAAAGTCTGTTCGATCATGACACCGCTGCCATTTATCGCGGTCATTCATGGTCAAAATCATGTCCATTTCTTCTACGCTCATCGGGTCGGTAGGCACTTCTGCCGTACCAATTTTGCCTGTGGTTTCAAGGATTTCATTGGGAAATTCTTTTTTAACCATTGCCCCTACGCTTTTACTCATTTCGACCATTTGCGTCAATGACGTGCCAGGCATCATGGTTAATTGCACCACAAAATCACCTTCGTCAAGCTGTGGGATGAACTCGCCCCCCATTTTTTGGAATAACAAAAAAGCAACGACTAACAAAGCGACACTCGCGCCTATAATCGTTTTTGTAAACCGTAAAGCTTTGACTAATATAGTTTTATAAATTTTTATAAAAAAATTCATAAGCCTATCGGCAAACGTTTCTTTATGTGTCGCTTCTTTTTCCATAAACAAAGAAGCCATAACGGGCACATAAGTCAAGGACAAAATCAAGGCACCCAACACCGCAAAAATGACCGTTAAAGCCATCGGTTTGAACATTTTTCCTTCGATTCCTTCCAACAACAACAAAGGCACGTACACCAACATGATGATGATAGAGCCAAAAACGGCACTTTGCATAATTTCCTTTGTTGCTTTGAAAATGGTGGTGTCTTTTGAATCGTCCGTGAGCGCATCTTGCGCCATCACGCTCTGCGTGACAGTTGTTTTCATCGAAAGTCGTCGGATAACATTCTCGACAATGATGACCGCACCGTCCACAATCAGCCCAAAATCAATCGCACCGAGCGACATGAGGTTGCCTGACACATTAAAAGCGACCATGCAACCGACCGTAAAAAGCATCGCCAAAGGAATGACGGAGGCAATAATTAGCCCTGCCCGTAGATGCCCCAACAATAAAAGCAAGACGAGAATGACGATGATGCCGCCTTCGATGAGGTTTTTCGCTACCGTTTCTATCGTCCGTTCAATCAAGGCTTCGCGGTCAATAAAGGCTTTGATTTCTAAGCCTTTCGGCAAATTTTTCTCAATTTGCGTCAATCTTTCCTTAACATTAAGGACTACTTGACGGCTGTTTTCACCTTTGAGCATCAAAATAATGCCGCCAACGGTCTCCGTTTTATCGTTTGTCAATGCCCCAAAACGGACGGCTGAACCGACTTCAATGGTTGCTACATCGCGCACACTGACGGATATACCGCCATTCGTTTTGATGAATGTGTTTTCTAAATCAGCTTTGGAAGTCGCCAAACCAATGCCACGTATGTAGTACGATTGGTTGTTTTTTTCAATATACGCTGCACCTGTATTGGCATTACTTGACTCAATTGCAGTAAAAACATTTTGCAGTGTCACGCCTGTTGCCTTCAACATGTCGGGCTTGACGCGGACATGATACTGCTTCAAATGACCGCCAAAACTCGATACTTCGGCGACCCCCTCAGTACCCAATAGCTGCCGTTTGACAATCCAATCTTGAATTTCACGCAGTTTAATCAACGACCACGACGTGTCATTTTTATCCTTTGGCTGAATGGTATATTGAAAAACCTCGCCCAAACCTGTTGTTATGGGCATTAATTGAGGCGAACCAAAGCCTTTTGGAATTTCTTCTTTGACTGTTTGTAGTCGTTCGTTGATTTGATTGCGCGCCCAATAGAGGTCAATATGCTCCTTAAATTCGAGCGTAATCAAGCTCAAACCGAACTGCGACACCGAGCGCATTTCGGTCAATCCTTGAATATTTGCCAAAGCCATCTCGACGGGATAGGTGACAAATTGCTCCATTTCGATAGGCGCGAGATTGGGCGCAATGGTAACAATGTTGACTTGATTGCTGGTAACGTCGGGAATGGCATCGAGGGGTAACTGTTGAAGAGACAAACTCCCCCATCCAATTAAAGCCAAAACGAGCGCACCAACAATCACTTTGTTATTTAAACTAAAGCGAATGATGTTGTGTATCATTGATAGTAGTCATTGGTCGTTAGCCTATCGTCATTTGCTCATTAGCCCATTGTCGAAACAAACTTGACTAAATGCGAAATAACCATTGGCTAACAACGGTGATAAATAGAAATTTGACCTTAAAACAATGATTATACACGCGGTGGTTGGAAAACAGATTGGCGATTTTTGGAATCGGAAAAGCGATTTTCAGAAGATGGTAGTTGCAAATTTGGGGTAATTTCTACTTTTTTTTCTAAAAATACTGAGGGGGTCGTTTCTGACAAAACAACAACTTCGGCATGAGCAGAAGTTACGGATTTAAGCGGTAAAGAACCATGACGGGAGGCATCTTTTCTTTGATGTTCGGGGTCAGCATAGTGCATTTTAAGAAAAGAAATGAAGCCTAACACTTTATTTTCCCTTTGATGTTCCCTAAAATGTTCGATTAATTGCGGAATCTTAGCCAGTTCAGGCAGTAGCACATTGCCTGAAAAGATTTGTAGTACGAGGAATATGACTAAGATTTTTTTCATTAAATGCAAAGGTAGAAAAAAAGTAGAAAACTGTATGTTTGTCAGAAAAAATGAATGGTTGTTCATCTAAGTTTATCATTAATCGTTTTATTGGCAGTTTTTGCTGCATTTTGGGAGGACTTCGTATTCGAATTCACCGAAATGGCTTGTTGTTAATCCTGTCAAAGGGTTTCTGATTCGGGATATGGCATGTGGCATTACGTTTTTTGAGGTTAAACGTGAAAAAACCCAAAGTCAGTACAAAAGGTTGATATTTTATCGTTTTAAAGTTTATTTTTGTAAAAAAACAAATCATATGTCAACACGAGAAGCAGCCTTATTACAACAATTAGATTTAGATATTCCTCTTGAAAAGTGGACTCTATATTTAGATTTAAAAGAAAAACGGCAAAAAGAGACAATTACAAATGATGAGTATGAGGTACTAATCAGCTTAACAAATGATGTAGAAATGGCAAATGCAAAGCGTATAAATGCACTTGCAGAATTGTCTCAAATTAGAAATATACCGATTCGTATTTTAATGAAACAGCTTGACTTAAAGCCGTTTTTTAAAGTCGGTGAGCATCCAAACTAAGTAAATACTGAGGGGGTCATATTTTAACCCAACAACCGCACCGCATCCTTTGCAAAATATGTCGCAATCACATCAGCTCCTGCCCTTTTGATGGCGGTTAGAATTTCCATTTTAGCACGGTCTTCATCGAGCCAACCCATTTTGGCGGCGGCTTTCACCATCGCATATTCACCTGAAACTTGATAAGCGGCAACGGGTACGTGAACCGTATTTTTTACTTCTCTGATAATATCGAGGTACGACAAAGCAGGTTTGACCATGACGATATCCGCTCCTTCCTGAATATCGAGTTGCACTTCGCGCAACGCCTCTACCCTATTCGCTGGATTCATTTGATACGATTTTTTATCGCCAAAACCTGGTGCAGAATCCAAAGCGTCGCGGAAAGGACCATAAAAACAAGACGCATACTTAGCAGAATAAGCCAAAATGCCTGTTTTGTGCAAATTTTCGGCTTCTAATGCCCGACGAATCGCACCAATGCGTCCATCCATCATGTCGCTCGGTGCAACGAAATCGGCACCCGCCAAAGCATGAGAGACGGACATTTGCGCCAAAACATCCACCGATTTATCGTTGACAATTTCAAAATTTTCGACAATGCCATCATGTCCGTAACTTGAATATGGGTCAAGTGCCACGTCTGTCATCACGCACATCTCAGGCACAGCGTCTTTTATGGCGCGAATAGACCGTTGCATCAACCCCTCAGTATTGAGTGCCTCTTTACCATAATTGTCCTTCAACGCATCAGGTACTTTGACAAAAAGCAAAACCGTTTTCAAGCCCATTGCCCACAGTTCTTTGACCTCTTTGAGGGTCAAATCAAGGGAACGACGGTAATAATTGGGCATTGAACTTATTTCTTCAAGGTAATTTTCGCCTTCATCAATGAAAAGAGGAACGATAAAATCATCAGGCGTGAGCCATGTTTCTTGAACCAAGCGGCGCACCGCATCGCTGCGGCGGAGGATACGAGGACGGATAAGCATGTTTAGATATTGAATTATCAAAAATGAAGCGCAAAGTTAATGTCTTTCAACGCAATGCCTCGTAAATGCTATTTTTTGACGGAAAGATGAAGATTTGTAAAACAAAAATTAAAAAAGAAATTTTAATAAAATCCTACAACTCCAAAAAATGACCATGCAGCCCACGCCCATAAATAACCAACGCACAGGAATGCGACCCGCCAAACGCACTGAAAAAGGCGTTGCTATCAGACCACCGATTAACAAAGCGAGCATGATTTGCCAGTATTTGAGTCCAATGATAAGGAAAAACGTAACGGAACTGGCAATTGTAACAAAAAATTCGGTCAAACTCATAGACCCAATCACATAATGCGGGTTGCGTCCTTTTGCAATTAATCCCGATGTCACTAAAGGTCCCCAACCGCCGCCGCCAAAAGAATCTAAAAAGCCACCGATGCCTGCGATTAAACCGATGCGTTTCACTTTTTCCTTTTGGATACGCCTTGTAAAAGCCTTTTTTAATATCGTTATGCCTAAAAACATAGAGTACATGGCGATGAACGGCTTGATAGATTCACCTGATTTTTCGCCAAAGATGCCCAGTAATGCCGCGCCAATAACCGCCCCAATGATGCCTGGAATGACTGTCGCTTTGAACAACAACATCTTATTGAGCTTACCCGATTTGTAGTAACTCCATGCGATGGAGGCACTCGCGAAAACTTTGGCAGAGTTGATACTTGACCCAATTGCTGCGACTGGCGCACCGAGCGACATAAGGCATATCGTAGCCGTTACGCCATAGCCTAAGCCCAAAATGCCTTTCACCATTTGAGCTAAAAAGCCAATGGCAAAGACCCATAAGTATTTTGACTCGATATGAGACGCAGAGACATACAATACACCAAATAAATTATAGTATTGTAAAACGCTCAAAATCAATAAAATAACAAATAACGCCAAAGCAGAAAAGGCTCTTTTTCTCCATTTTGCAGCTTTTGGATTGTCGTTTTTATTTAACTCAATCGAGGGATTAATGGTCGTATTAGTCGTGGAAGTTAAGTCCATGGGTTGTTGTTTTAACATAGTTTTTACGAATTGTAAAATCGCCAAAATGCTCGCCTGATGCCCGATTTTTAGCATAATCCTCAACAATAGGCTTCAATTCGGCAATAATTTCTTCTTCATTGAGCATTTCTTTATACAGCTTATTCAAACGTTCGCCACTATGCGACGCACCTAAATAGAGATTGTAACGGCCTATTGCGCGACCAATTAACGCAATCTCTCCGAGATATGGACGACCGCAACCATTAGGACAACCTGTCATACGTATCACAATTTCTTTATTGTCTAAACCATTGATACGCACTAAACCATCCAATTTATCAATCAAACGCGGCAAGTAACGTTCCGCTTCTGCAAACGCCAACGAACACGTATTCAAAGCCACACACGACATGGAACTCAAGCGCAAAGCGGTGTGTTTGTAAGTCTCACGCATCACACCATATTCGCTCAAGATGTCTTGAACTTTGGCTTTTTTGCTTGAAGGGATGTTGCAAATCATCAAATTTTGATTGCCTGTCAAGCGAAAATCACCCAAACCCAGCATAGCGACTTTGTGCAATGCTGTTTTCAATTTATATCCCCCCTTAGTCCCCCCGACAGGGGGAAAATCTTTCACGCGTCCGCCTTCGACAAAAAGCGTCAAATTGAAGTTGCCGTTGTGGTTTTCAGACCAACCATAAGCATCGCCGTTGCTTTCGAAAGTATAAGGTTTTGTGGCTTGCAATTTATAACCCAAACGATTTTCAACTTCTGCTTTAAAAACGTCCAAACCGACCCTATCAATGGTGTATTTTAAGCGCGAAAACTTGCGATTTTCACGATTACCCCAATCACGTTGCAGCGTCATAATCTTTTCGCACACATCAACGACTTGTGATTTATCACAAAAACCAATCATATCAGCCAAACGTGGATAGGTTTCTGGCATACCAAAAGTCATCCCAAAACCGCCACCGATGGCAACATTATAACCTGTCAAAACACCGTCTTCAATGACCGCCGCCAAACCCAAATCGTTGGCAAAAATATCTACATCATTATGTGGAGGAATCGCCAACGCAATTTTGAATTTACGCGGCAAATAGTGTTTGCCATAAATCGGCTCACTGTCTGTTGCCGTCGTACGGGTCAAAAGGTCATTCGCTTTGGCAACAATTTTCCCAGCATCTGAATCCCCATCAACCCTTTCAGAAGTATCCGCTTCTTGATTTTCTAACCAAATTTCGTAGTAAGCCGACGTTTTTGGGGTCAAATGCGCCGAGATTTGCTTTGCATGTTCATAAACTTCCTCGTGTGCGGGCGTGTAATATGGATTCGGATTCATCATCACGTTGCGGTTTACGTCGCCACAACCTGCGATGGAATCCAACAAAACCTCATTGAACCCTTTGATTGTTTTTTGCAAATCTCGTTTCAAAATACCATGCAACTGAAATGCTTGACGGGTTGTCAATTTCAAACCACCATTACCATATTTATCTGCCAAATCAGACATATTGAGCCATTGTTGGGGCGTACAAATACCACCGGGCACCCGCACACGAATCATAAACGAGTACAAAGACTCTAATTTTTGCCGTTTGCGCTCACTGTCCAAATCGCGGTCGGTTTGCTGATACGAGCCATGAAACTTAATCAATTGCGTATCGTCAGCAGCCACAGCACCCGTTACCTCATTGTGCAAACTCTCGACCAATGTGCCGCGTAAGTAGCGGCTTTTGTCTTTGATGATTTCTACTTCTGAAACTTTCTTATTTTCCATAAAAGATACCCCTCAGTATAGGGCGTTTTTTTTGATGAAAATTGGTTATTTTATTGTTTTAAAACAAAATCTTTATAAACCGTCACTCTCAAATTATCTCTATCAAAATACCCTTTATTATTCGCTCGCTTTTGATACACCTTCAAATAGCCCATTTCGATAGATAAATCTTTCAAAATCTTATATTCTATGCCACTGTAAAGTCGGTTTTGGTCAAAATCGTCGGTGTGATACATTAATTCGTCATTCAATTTTAATAACCATTTTTCTGATAATTTATAGTCAAAACGCAACATATAACGCAAGCGAAATTTAAAATTATACCCGCTTGTGAAGGTTTCTGACCCAAACATATTTTTGGAAAAATTGTGAAACCACCGCTGTTCAGTTCTAAAACGATGCGTAAAACGGGCTTTGTCAGTGAGTTTTTGATAAAAATAAAACTCTTGAAAAGTTCGCCATTCAGGCACAGCCAAAATACCTTGCCAAACTTCTGAATACGTTAAGCCCAATGCACCCTCCGTATTTTTACTGATTTTACGATGTATATGTGTATGTGCAATAAATTGCAATTGCTTATTTTCACCAAAAAAACGGCGATTATCCCCTTCTGTTTGCCAAGACCATTTATCGTTTAATTTGACTCTGACATATAGGCGTGTCCAATACGTTTGTTGATGAACAACTTGGGCATTTACATACAAACAATTGACAATCAAACTAATACTTATAAATAACTGCCTCATGATTTAAACATTCATTATATTAAAAAGACACTTTACCACGACATTTTTCAACCAAATGCAAATGTAAATCACCCCCTCAGTATTATAGTCTTATTTTTCAAAAACAATAACTATTTTCAAAATATGTGTAAAAATACAGTAATCCTATCAATATAGTAGTATTTAGAAAAAGAAATCCTCAAAAGTTAATTATTTTACTCTTTATTGCCGCGAAAATCGAGATTATGGAAATAAAACAGTCTAATCGTGTGAATACTTTTATATTTATTGCCTAATGCTTGTTGTTGAAAAATATTCATATAACCAATTTGAATGTTCGATTCTTTGGTAAATTGATAGACAAAACCGCCAAAAAGTCTGTTTTGGTCAAAATAATTATAAACAATATTCTTCCCAAAATTGACCATTAGTTCATCGTTTACCAAAAACTGCAAAGTATGCGGTGCAAGTCCCTTTTTACTGAGGGGTACGAAAAATGCGAAATTGTAACGTACCCGCCAATTGAAATTGTAGCCATCCGCCAATTCATCGTCGTTTTTTATTTTTCTACGAAAACGTTCTTCTAAACGAATCCATTGCATCAGACGGGTTTTGCCGTAACGGGCATACCACTGAACTTGTTGAAATGGGCGGTGTTCGGGTTGTGAAATATTCTTATGCGTTTCGTCTGGAAATGTATTGACGAAACTGTAAGCTGCCGTCAAACGTACATCGTCATTTACATAATAAGTCGGTCCGAAACGAATCAAAAATTGCGACGGTTCTTTGACAAAATCATCTTTTAAACGAAAATGTGTATCGTGCCACAAACCCCAACGATTGCTGAGACGCACTTGATTGAACACGCCAAACCACATCTGTTCGTCTGGAACAATTGTTTTTTGGGCAATTAAAACATGCGATAAGGTCGTAAAAATGAACACTAATTTTAAAATAAGGCTATTTTTCATATTCTCTTACAAATTTAAGTTTAAATACTGAGGGGGGTAAAAATTGGCTTGTTACAAAAGAAATGTTCTTATAACAAGCCAATTTTTCATTTTTATTTTGCTAAAGCATTATCAAATGTCAAAGTGAGATAATACAAACCGCCCAAGGTAGGGCCTGCCGCATATTGAATATAGCGTTTATTCAATAAGTTTGTTGCGCCCACTTTGAGGGTCGTTTTCCATTGTGGCACACGGATATTGAATTGAGCATCAACCGTATAAAACGACGGTACTTTGCCATTTGCCAATGTACTTTCCCAATAAACAAGGTCTTGCCAACGCGCAACGATGTTGAAACCAACGTTTTTCACAACTTCTCGATTGCCAAAAGAGAGATTAGTCATCCATTTTGGGGTATTGAATGAGGTGAGAAAAATATCGGAAGCCGTACTTTCTTGAATGTCGTTATAGTTAATATTCGTCGAAACGGTGTATTTTTTATAAAAACTATAACTGATACCGATTGTCGAACCGTAGCTGTTATACGTGTTTCGGGCATTTGTAAACACGCGATAACGATCTTGTTTAGCACGAGTTAACATGTCAATTACGCCTGCATCGGTACCAACATTATCCGTTTTCGGTACTGCCACTTCGACTTGCCCTAAAAACCCTTGATAATTATTGTAGTAAGCATCCCAATCAATAGAAATTTTATTGTTTAACAAAATACTTTTATAGCCCACTTCAAACGAATTGATGTGTTCGGGCTTCATGGCAGGTAAATTGGCGACGACAAGTTTTGAACGATTGTCCAAAGCTGCTTGATTTTTGATTTTTCCTGCGGCTACTTCCGCATTGACCGCCGCGTTGAAAAGGTCAATCGAAGCCAATGTATATGAGTTATCCAAATACCCGATGCCTTCATTTACTCTTGCCAAACCGCCGACACGCCTTACACTTGCATTGTTAAGAAACGAAAAAGCTTCAAATAAGGCAGGAAAACGCCAACCATTTTGGTAAGAAACGCGGAAATTATGGTTTTCAACAGGCGAATAAACAATTGCCACGCGCGGATTAATTTTCGGTGAAAATTCTGGATTTTGGTCAACACGCAACGAAGCATTGAGTTTGAGTTTGTCTTTCAAAATTTTTTTAGTCACTTGCACAAAGCCGCCATACTTTTGATAAATTTGATTTTCGCCAAAAGTACCGTTTGGCAATGCTACAATTCGTTCAGCGACAGGTCGTGCGAAATCCACAAAATTATTGCCGTCTGGAATCACTTCGTAGCGACGATAATCTGCACCGACTAAAACACTTGCCCATTTTATAGAACTCATATTATATTGAAAATCAAAGTGATAAGTCCGACTACGCTGCCACAATGCCGCGCCACCATGGATAGGCGCGCCAGGCACATTTACGGCTATATCCCAGTTATTTGAGTTAACAATTGTATTTTTTAAGGCATCAAATTCGGGTGTTCCGGGTTGAGCACGTCCTTTGTCGGCAGCGATTCTTGCCAATTGGAAAGCAGTTGTCAGAGGAACATCTTTGTCAATTTGAGCTTGCAATTCAGTCTTAAATTTCCCTGCCCATACTGTATTTGAGCCATTGCTCAAATCGAGATTGTACGCCAAAGGGTTCAAATTATATGATTTTCCTGTATTTTCAATTAAAGCATACGCCCGAATCAATAAATCGGTACCGCGCAATTCTATTTTATGGTTTTGAACCGTCACGTCTTTCAATTGAATCCGATTACCGCGCTGAAAAACACCATCCATGATGCCATAACGATAGCTGTATGAAGCCTCCAATTTGTCGGACAGTTTGTAAAACAAACCTGCGTCAAATTTTAAATTTCGAACTGTTGGATTGATAAGATTTTTTTCCAAATAACCCGTCCGCACTACATTGAACGTCTCCGATTTGCCTTTATAATTGACTGTAATCGATGAACGGGCTTGTCGGTCATCGCCGTAGCGACTCCACTGATCACGGACGGGATTATTTTCGCCTGACAATTCGGGATAGCGGGGATTTGCCGTCGTATTTGTCTGTGGATTTTGGTCAGTTAACCCATTTGCCACCCAATCCGTACCATTCAAAGCACTAAAATTGACCTTAAAGGCAAATTTATTATTAAAAGCCTTTGCGTAACGGATTGCCGTTTCCGTCAATACTGAGGGGTCGCGGTCAATACCGTCAACATGGTTCACACCCACTTTTTGATATACGCCCAAACCTTGATATATGAAAGGACTTTTGGTCTGTAAATTCGCTAAACCATTGACCGCATTCATGCCATACAATGCCGATGCCGCGCCTGGAGTCACTTCAACACTCGCAATATCCAACTCTGTCGCACCAATCGCATTGCCAAGCGGCACACCCAAAGTTGCCGCCTGCATATCCACACCGTCCACAAGTTGCATAAAACGGAAGTTATTCGGCACATTGAACCCGCGTGTATTCGGCACTTTGAAAGTCAAACTCGATGTGAGCATCTGAACGCCTTTGACATTTTCTAAAGCATCGTAAAAACTTGATGCAGGACTTTCTTTTATTGCTCGGATATCGAGCTTTTCGATGGCAACAGGCGATTGTAAAATCTTTTCTTCGACCCGTGAAGCGGAAACAACCACTTCGTTTGCTAAGATATTTTGCGTAATTAGCTCAATGGATAGTTGGCTTTGAGCATTTAGTACCTCAATTTCACGAGGTTGAAAACCAACACTTGTAAAAACAATTGTAAACGGAAATTTCAATTTCGTTTTCAAAGTAAAAATGCCATCAACATCAGAAATTGTTCCTGATATTGTGTTTTTTATCGTAATTGAAACACCTGGAAGTGACTCTTTTTTTGGCGTATTGTCCGTGACTTTGCCTGTTATGATGATGGCTTCTTCTTGAGCCAAAATTAAAGTCATTGGCAACCAAATGAAGCCAATAGATAGTGTAAAGATTAAAACTATCTTGTGTGTTCTTTTTTTCATTTTAATAAAATTTAATTTTTAATTGTTTCATTTTTATATTCATACTGAGGGGGTCAATGTTGAACCAAAAAAGGCTTATGGATTATCAAAAAAAGACTGATGATTCATAATTTTTTGAGCATAGCCAAGGCTCGAATAATGGTGGGCTTTTTAGCTAAGATTTAAAATTCGATGCAAATATAAATTAAATTCTACTAATTCTACAAATATAGTAGTATTTGAAAAAAATAATCGTAACTTTGTTTCACAAAATCAGTTTAATACAAGCAATTTAATCATTGAAATAATAAAATAAAGACATGAAAT
>JAYTUQ010000432.1:0-47268 GCA_043744455.1 Saprospiraceae bacterium
AAAAGATTGCTTGAAAACAAGGTCGAATACGGCAATTTGCGGTTTTATTTTACCAAAATGGCAAAAGACAGCTATTTGAAATGGTTAGAAAAAAACAAACGAATGCCTGTAAGTGAATTAGTGGTTAATGAGGCAGACCGTTCTGATGAAGCGGACGATGGGTTTGATGAAGACCAATTAATAGTCCTCGATTCGGCATGGGCGAAAATGGGTGAGGATTGCAAAAGCTTACTGAAAAGTCATGTTTATGATGGTTTGCAATTAAAACTCATTGCGCAATCGCTGAATGAAGCGGAAGCCAATATTAGAAAACGGAAGGAGCGTTGTATGGATCGACTAAAATCTTATTTTTTTGAACTTTACATACCTTAAAAAGATAAAACAATGAAAGATTTATTGAAAAAGTATCAAAACAACGAACTGAATGCCGCCGATACTGAGGGGGTCGAAAAACGCCTCGTCGAGAAAGCGGTTGAGCGTGAAATGCGCCAAAAATGGGCAACTTTGTTAGAAAAAGAGGGCATAGATAGGGCAACTACGCCTCTTTCGAGCGATGTAAATGACGCTATTCAACCTATTAAAATGACGGCACAACGTTCAACGATGCGTCGGTTTATCATGGGTATTGCGGCGACTTTATTGTTACTCGTCGGTTTTTGGTGGTGGAATATGGATACCAAAACGGTTTTGGATTTGACGGATATTGCCCTAAAAAATGAGCGTTTTGCGGCACCTTCTGTGCGTATGGGTCAAAATGACGATTTTAAAAATTGGGCTGATGCCAAAAATGCTTACCGTGATGGGCAGTTTGACAAAGCCGTAACGCTCATCGAAGCGATTCCTAAGCCGACGGTTGAACAACAATTTTATGTGTCTTTGAGTCATTTATATGCCGAAAAACCTAATTTTGAGAAAGCAGCATCGGGTTTTAAAAACATCATTGACAATGGGCAGGGCAATTTTGAGGCTGAATCGCAGTGGTTTTATGCGCTGTCTTGTATAAAATTGGGTCGTAAGAACGAGGCAAAGCAAAGTTTAGAGACTTTACTGAGGGGGCAAACGTGGAAGGCGAAGGAAGCGAAGGGTTTGTTGAGTAAGTTATAAGAGTGTACCTTTAAAGCAACACTCTATCTAAATTAATCATAGTTCCTCCTTTTAGAAGATGCATAAAGTTTTGATTAGAGACGACTTTAATCCCTTGTTTTTGTTCCATTTTTTTAAGGTCAATACCTGCTAAGTTTCCTCCTAAAATAGCAGCCTCTCGATTTTCTTTGAAGCCAAACGCATCTTTTTCAAGTATTTCTTTGAGCGTGTATTGTTCTCCCAAAGCAGCGAAATGCAATTCAGTAGCAGTCATATTATCTCTTAATAAATGCCCTTTGTCTAAACTTTTAAACTGACTATACTCTTTTGGTGTTAAACCAAAAGTATTTTTAGAAATTTCAGCACTTAAAATGTCAAATTCCTGTCCATCATTTACCCCCCGTTCCCGACATTGTTCAATAAAACGTTTACGAATTTCAATTGTAATAAATCGTTGCTGTATCCATTCGAGTGGATAACCTTTGATTTTATACAATTCAGTCAAACGGTTTAAATCTAAATCAAAATTATCGATTTCTTCAATATGTTCACGCCCCAATTGTGCTAACCATTGCTGTAAAGGCTCGGCTTTTGGCGAAGGAATTGACATAACAATACGCAATATGCCCTCCGTATTAGCGCAATCTGTAAAATATTGCTTATTATTATTTTCAGATAAAAGTTGAAGTTTTTGAGAAATCAACAACAAATCTTTTTCTTGATTTTTCATCATTGACCAATAAGAAGAGGGATTTTTGCTATCTGTTAGGCTGCTTATTATATCAATTATTGAAAACCACCATTCACCATTGTGAAAGATACGTCTTATCTGTTTATCCTGAATATTAGTAAAAGATTGTGTAGTAAGCAAAGGTTTATCATCAAAGTACTTTGTAAAGGACTTTGGCACACCTGCTTTTGCTAAAAAGGCATTGGCATCTGCAAGCTTTTGGCTAAAAAGATTCTCATATTTGACTTTAGCCAAAGTGTCATCTATCTTAATAATAGGTACATTATAGTCGTT
Organism: Saprospiraceae bacterium; assembly: GCA_043744455.1. Taxonomy (GTDB): domain Bacteria; phylum Bacteroidota; class Bacteroidia; order Chitinophagales; family Saprospiraceae; genus JAAFJT01. The sequence continues at coordinate 2,108 of JAYTUQ010000432.1, forward strand.
CAATTCTTGAATTATATCTTTCATTTTTTCTTTTTCTTCTTTTTGCGTTTAACTAAAAATGCTTCGTAGTCTGTATTTTTAATAAATGGTTGCCATAATTCCTGTCTATAACCTAATACATTAAAATCTTGACTTATTTCTTCAAAATTATTAGAAATTCCGATTCTATACAAGCGTGTCCTTGATTCCGTACTACCTTTAACTAAAACCATATACTTCGGGTTTTTGTAAGTAAATGAAAGGACAGTACTTGCAACGGTTGCTAATATTTTTTCACTATCGTTATTGTTGCTAATGACTTTATCATCAATATCGTTTGTTTCTTCATTCCAATCACCAAATGCTAAATTGTACACATTTTCTAAAGACGTTTCTTGAAAGATTATAAGTTTGGGTATGTCTCCTTTAGGTCCCTTGCTTACAAATCTAAAAATTTTAACATCAGGGTCAGTTGAAAGTTCATATTTTTCTTTCTGCATAAGGGTGTAATTTTGTTGTTTTTCGTTGTTAAAGTAAAAATACGCTATTTTTCCGAATATCACATTTATCGTTTTCAGATGCTTGTATCACTCTTATTTAATTCGGCTAATTGCGGAGAACTCTTTTTTGTTACCCCTTTAGCAGCACAAATTGAAGCTGTAATTACTGAGGAGGTCATTTTAAGACACCGCATATTCTGTATGTTCCCGATGAAATTCAGGATAATAAGCTAAAACAATATTTTTTTTGGTAATCCCCTTATCCACCAATCTTTCAGCGATACTGTATTCATTATTATCAGCTTGAAAACACCTCAAAATGCGCTTTAAAAAGCTGTTTTGCGAGCAATCGTTTATAATCCGAAGAACCACGAACATCGGAAATAGGATTAATTTCAGTCTGCAAAATCTTATTTGCTTCAAAAAACACCTCCTCAGTAATTTCCTTGTTTTTCAAAAATTCTGATGTTTTTTGCAAATACAAAGGAATCGGAGCGACGCCACCGACTGCCACATGCGCATCAACAATCATATTATCCGCCATAGTTAAAGAAATCGCTGTATTTACGCTGGCAATATCGAGGTGCGTACGCTTACAAACCTTTTCAAAATTGAAATAACTTTTGCCCGACGGCTGTTGGAAACGAATGCTTGTGAGGATTTCATCTGCCGATTTATCGAGGTTTTTATAGCCTTTATAAAAATCTTTTAGGTTAATTTCACGGACTTCACCTTCTGTATTTTCAAGAAAAATCGTTGCATTTAAGGCTAAAAGAAAAACCGTCATATCGCCGATGGGTGAGGCATTGACCAGATTCCCTGCTATCGTTGCCATATTACGAATGGGCGTTGAACTGACAAGTTTGAGATGTTTTTGCAAGTGCGGAAAGGCGGCATTCATTTCAGGCGACTCTTTTAGGTCTGTAACTGTTGCAGCTGCACCGATTGTGAGCCAACCATTTTTCCATTTTACCCCCCTCAGTATTTTATTATCAAAAAGCGGTTTTGAGACGATGTGAGGCATTTCATCATGCTTTTGGACGTACAAATCGGTACCGCCTCCGACGACATTCAGTGTCGAGGCTTCGCCTAATTTTTGCTTTTTTAGCTCATGTAATTTTAGTTTTATTTCAGAAAAATAGGGCGGAACAAATTGATTGTCAATGGCAAAAGCCAATGTCGTTTGTCTTTTTTCTTTTTGATTCAACAAGTCAGTCAATCGTTTTGCTGCCCTTTCGATGGATTTATAACCTGTACAACGGCAGATATTGCCATCAATTGCGGCGATTGCCCCCCCCTCAGTATGCGCCCCATTTTGTATCGAAAAACCTGTCAAAGACATGACAAAACCGACGGTGCAGAAGCCGCATTGGGTCGCATTTTCTTCAACCATAACAGACTGCACGGGGGTTAATAATGATGAATTTTCGCCCTTTGATTCATCATTCATTATTTTTAATTCCTCATTTCTATTGATGCCTTCAATGGTAACAACGTGCTTGTTTTGGACATTTGCCAAAGGCAACAAACAGGATGTCATTGAGCGATAAACGACCTCTCCCCCATCAGATAATTCACCGACGAGAATCGTGCAAGCCCCACAATCACCTTCGCGGCAACCAATTTTAGTGCCCATCAAGTGTTTTTGATAACGGACAAAATCGAGGACGGTCATGCCTTGTGGCAATTCTGTTTCGATGGTTTTATTATTGAGAATAAACTGAATCACTGAGATTTATAAGGATTTAGACAGATTTGATGAATGAATATGATTTAAGAAACAACGAATTTAGGGTTTTTACACATTTAATGATGTAAATATGGAAATTGATTGCGGTACAAGCAAATAGGCATAAAAAAAGCGTCATAAACCCAATATAAGGCTTATGACGCTCGATGAATATCCTTCATTGAATATCTATCTATGTTTCTTTACTTTGTGGCATTACCTTTTTGTTATTTTTTGAACAAAGGACTCGCCACCTGTCTTTACTTGTACGAGATACAAGCCTGTTGGTAAGTCAGATAAATCTAATTGTGTTTGTTTCGATTGCAACATCAATTGTCCCGAAGCATTCCACACATAGACACCATCAATATGTTTGTCGCCATTTTCGATGTTGACATACCCCTCAGTAAAAGTTGGAAAAACCTTTACTTTTGCGCCACCTTTGTAAGATACACTCACAGTTTTAGAATAAGTTATTTTGCCGTCAATATCTGCCAATCTCAAACGATAATAGCTCACGCCGTAAACAGGTTTTTCATCTATATACTTGTAAGTCAATACCTTATCGCTATTGCCCGCCCCTTTAACTTGTCCAATTTCTACGAAAGAACTGTTTGTTTTACTTTGTCTTTCTACTGCAAAATAAGCACTTTCCTTTTCTGTGGCTGTTTGCCAATTCACATCAACATGCTCTAAGGGAACGTCCACTGTTGCATTTATGGTGGTCAATTCGACGGGCAAGACGGGCTGTCCCAAAGGATAATAAGCCCAAAAATCATTATAACCCAATTGTTGGTATGGGTCACCCGTACCAACATACAAATTTGAACCAACGGCAAAACCCACCGCCTGAGAGCGTTCGGTACCCGTACCTGGAAAATCAAGTGGCAATTGTGTCCAAGTACCTAAACTTGAATTTAAGGTCGGGTCAAACTCCCAAATCTGATATTCTTGACCTGAAGGTGCGTGAAAGCCTAAGCCCACATATCCTTTTGTACTGCTTGCAAATGAAACTGTATTGATGCGTGGGCTACCGCCTAAAGTTGCTTTTTGAGCCCACGACCCTCCGCCTACGCCTGAACCAGGCGTATATTCATAAAAGCTTGCATTGTTTTGATTGTTTTCATTTAAACCAGCACCCACATAACCCTTGCCATTAATCGCAAAACCAGCCGCCCCGCGAAGCGATATGCCATTCATCCCTGATTCTAAGTCTTTTTTTTGCGTCCACGTGCCACCAACACCAACAGAAGGGTCATATTCCCAAAAAGATGCTTTATTCAACATAGCGTTGTTACTCCCATCGCGGAAATAGCCTTTTAAGCCAATTGTAAAAGCAACACCTTGAAATTGTGGATTGACTGTTCTATTGACTGGAACCATAGGATCAGTAATATTATCTACGTAAGTGTATGTAAGGTCAGCCATCCTTGTCCAACTGTTGGTTGGACTGGGTGTGTATCTCCATAATTCAGGACTGTTATTGCCCACTCCGACATATCCTTTACTGTCAATGGCGAATCCAACCTGATTACTTTTTGCACCGCCGCCATAGTTTGCTATTTGAGTCCAAGCACCCGTTTTTGTATCAAGTGCCCAAAAATCTGCGGAGGGTATGCTTCCGCCAGATAGTGTTGTGCCCTTGTCACCCGTTCCAACATAACCTATATCGCCTATCACAAAAACGGCCGCGGCGAAACGAGATCCGCCACCAAAGTTGTTTAGCGAACTCCATGTAGGTACTGAATATGCTGTATTCATAAGTAACCCAATGCACAAGATAATATTAAGTATTTTCATTAGATATTAGATTTAATAAATGCTAAATTAAAGAAAGTGTTCATTTTACAAAGCGCCCAACTGTTGCAGCTCATCAGAGGATATATTAGGAAGTGTTTGACCTTTTTTTATTTTTTCGATGAGAAAAAGAGCTACTTTTTCAGCTTGTTGTGCTGATTTAAAGCCTAAAGTACCTGATAAGCCAGGGATAAATGGTTGATGTATGTGTTTTTTACCATCAATAGAAATATCATAGCCAAAAGTGTTATGAGAGCCAGCAATAATTTGATAGGTAATATTTTGTGGTTGTGAGGCAATCAAGGCATTTTGATTATTGCCAGTTGTCCCGTTAAGCTCTTGATTTTGACAGGATATAAAACAGGCAAAAATACATGCCAGTAAGAATAAATATTTGTTCATATGATTATATGTGTGATTATTAAATTAATTTAACAAAAATATAAGTTTTTTACAAAATAAAAAAACATTCTACTATTGTATTGGTTATTTTACCTATTTAGGGTAAAAGTTTAATTAAAAATAAATCCCAATTGAACAGTAAAAGCATTGATGTGCCAAAGGTCTTGCGTGAAGCGTGTTTTATCTATGAAACGATTGAAATAAAGGTCGCCAGATTGCACAGCGGCAATACCTAATGTCAATGAACGCCACAAACGCCAATGTGCTTCGAGTTGAAAATAAATGGGTTTAGAACGTGACTCAACGAAAATCATGTCTTTGTTTAAAGTACCATCGTGCATTTTTACTCTTAGCAAATACCCTAACTCAACTTTGACAATCAATCGCTCTGGATAGTTATGTCGGTACTGAAATCCGAGACCCATAGCAGACCTTTTGAAAATATTTTCTCTACCAAAAAAACCTAAACCAAGACCAATGCCAGATTGATTGTTGAAGCAATGACCACCACTCGCTTTAGCTGCCCACGACGCATTCTGTTTATCAGGGAAATAGCCCAAATTCATATCGAAATACCATATTCGATAATGCCTCCCTTCAGATAGTAAATCATACTGAGGGGGTGTTTTTATATTCGTGGCATCATACTGGACTAAATGATTTTGGGCTATTGTCCCTTGTATAGAGAGAAAAAAAGTTAGAAAAAGAATGATTTTTTTCATTTCTATGGATAGGCTATTGTAAAACAGAAGACTTGATTTGTTGCTGTTCGGCTTTTGCGGCAATATCAGAATGCGTACGACGAATCACAATATTTTCTAAAACGAGCATATCCATATTCGTGCGTAGATAGCATTCTAAAGCGTGATCAGGCGAGTTGACAATCGGTTCATTTTCATTGAAAGACGTATTGACCAAAATCGGAACATTCGTTTTTTTATAGAAATTTTGAATCAAATTGTAGTAACGTGGGTTGTCTTCGTGGCTCACCGTTTGCAAACGACCTGTACCGTCAACGTGCGTAACGGCAGGAATCAAATGATGTTTTTCTTTTTTAATTGGAAAAACCTTCTCCATAAAAGGCGCATTGTCATCTATTTCAAAATACTCTGATACGTATTCCGTTAATATTGAAGGCGCAAAGGGTCTGAAACTCTCGCGGCGTTTGATTTTTGCATTCAGCAAATCCTTTGCATCGGCTCGACGTGGGTCAACTAAAATTGAGCGATTACCCAATGCACGTGGTCCAAATTCAGCACGCCCTTGAAACCACCCGACAACGCCACCGCTAATAAGACAATCCGTAACCGTATTCATCAATTTGTCATCTTTTAATTCTTCAAACCCAATATTGCGCCCGACAAGCAGAGATTTGATAGTCGCATTGTCAAATTTAGCTCCTGTATACGCCTCATGCTTGAAAATAGGGCGGGGCATATTGAGTATTTGATGTTGCAAATACAAAGCAGAACCAATACTTGTACCCGCGTCATGCCCAGCAGGAGGAACAAAAACATTTTTAAACGGGGTGGAAGACGTGATTTTACCGTTGCAAACCGAGTTTTGCGCTACACCACCCGTGATACACACGCTGTCAAAACCCGTTTTATCATGCAGGTCTTTGAGCATATAGAACACGACTTCTTCACATACCTTTTGAACCGATGCTGCCAAATCCTTATGATATTGGGTCAGTGGCTCCGATTTCTTTCGGGCAGTGCCAAAAACAGATTCCATATATTCGGAATACAAAGTATCAATATGTGGGTCGCCACCTTCCCAAGTCATCTGAATACCTGTTTTAAAATGCTTAAAAAACTTAGGATTCAATTCAAAAAGCCCATTAGGTTTTAAAATTATGGCGCGGTGCACTTCTTCGACGTATTTTGGTGTGCCGTAAGGGGCTAAACCCATGACTTTGTACTCATCGCCATAATATGGAAAGCCCAAAAGTTGCGTAAAAGTGGTATAAAAGACGCCTAAGGAATGGGGATATGACACACTGTCAAGCACTTTTATCTTATTACCTTGACCAACAGCACGCATCGTCGAAGTGAAATCTCCAAAACCGTCAATAGAAAGGATAGCACACTTGTCGAAAGGCGACACCATAAATGACGACGCAATATGGCTTCGATGATGCTCCACAAAATAAATCGGCGCTTTCACGTACCGAATGTCGAAATTCAACCTTTCAGCTATCTCTTTCTTCAAGTTTTTAATTTTTATTGAGTTCTTTGCCCTTGAACCCAATGATTTTAAGGTGAAAACATTGCTCAATGAATAAAGTATTTTCTCACCCAATTTTGCTCGTGGGTCTCGCGAAATAGTGATATAATCCACATCGCCCAGAGTCACACCCGCTTCTTGCAAACAAAATTTGATAGATTCCGTTGGCAAACCAGCCCAGTGTTTATGGCGACGGATACGTTCCTCCTCGGTCGCCGCGATGAGGACACCATTTTTATAGATACACGCTGATGAATCGCCATGAAAGGCGTTTAGTCCGAGAATAATCATAGGAAAAAAATTTAAAGATTTAAAAAAAATGGGTTTGTTTTTTGCGAAATACGGAGGGGTCAGATTCGTTCGAGTTATTGTTTTTTATAGACCCATATGACAAAAGGCTATTGTCATTTATTTACGTTTTATTCAAAATTTAATATGTTCTTATAAACTAAGAAATATTTTTTCATATATCGCTTCATATTTTTGTGATACCGTTACAGGATTGAAACGATGTATATTTTTAAAACCATTGTCAATCAATATATTACGGTAGTTTTCATCAAAGCAGACTTGTTCAATACCTGCTCGAATACTCGAAATACTGAGGGGGTCAACCAAGCAAGCCCCGTTGCCTGCGACATCGGGCATAGCTGATATATTGCTCGTGACCACCACGCGACCCACTGTTTGGGCTTCTAAAATAGGCATTCCAAAACCTTCTGAAGTTGAACAAAATAATATAATATCGGCTTCTTGATACGCTTGTTGCATCTCTTGATTGGTCAAATTGACGCTGATTTTATACGCTATATTATACTTTTTCAACAAATGGATTTGTGCTTCCGAAATTTGACCAACAATGTGCAATAGACAAGACAAACCCACTAAAGCCGCTGCTTGACGCTCTAAATTCTTATTGGGTGCATTGCCAATATGTAAAAAAATTGGGTGTTTTTCATTGAATGCCTTCGGACTATATGAAAAATCAGACTTTATGATGGTAGGGATAACAATAATTTTCCCCGGTGGACAAGAAGTGTAGCGTAAAACATCTTGCTTTGTGGTTTCTGAAACAACAGTTAAAATTTTACACTTTTTAACAGGTAATTTTAGCCAAAAAACAAGTAAAATCCATCGCGCCAAGCGACTTTTACCGTCTAACAAACCGCAATCGTGAATCGTCAAAACCGTATTTTTTTTCGGTAAACCCAAAACAAAAAAGTTCGTATCGCCTGTCACATGATTGATATTTGTTCGATTTCGACGAATCTCTAAGATTGCTTTCAGACGAGGCAATAATCCTTGGCTGTAAAAGGAGGATTTAAAGACATCTAATCGAAAACGGCTATCCGTGGGAAAATGCGCCATCATGGCATCAAAAGAATTTTCAATACTCACATTACCCGTTGGGTTCGCGCGTCGGAAGAACAATCTGACTTTAACTTGTTGATTATCAGGCATTTTGTGTCTTGCTATACTGAGGGGTATGATTTTCTATCTGATTTTTTTTTGACAACAAATTAGGAAAAACCGTTTCCAAATGGTGCTCGATAAAACAAAAAACAGCCGCCGTTGGGCTTGCCGATTTTACGCTCGGAAACATCGCCGTTGAAAAATGATAGAGATTATCAATGCCTTTGACACAACAATTGGTATCCAAAACGGCATTGTCATCATGCCCCAAACGGATAAAACCTGCGGGATGATACACGTCCTCTACCTTTGTGCCTTCAATGTTAGAATCATAAACAATCGTGTATTCAATATTTTCATCGTCTAACTTTTGCCGTAAATAGTCTTTCACTTCATCAATCGCTTGATGGTCACTCTCCGACACCCGCCAATTCAGACGAGCGACCCTTTGACCGAATTTATCTGTTTGGTCAGACAAACTGATACTATTGTCGTTCGGAAAAGCTTGTTCCATCTCCAATTGCAAACTCCACGTATTGCGGTGGGCATACATTTTTTTCAAAATGAGGACATTAAAAGCAAAACGGATTAAAAATTCAAAGCCTTCAAACACATCTTTGAATCTAAATTCTATTTTTTGTTTGCCAAAAAGCATACTTTTTATAGACGTAAAAACCTTAACTTCTTTGTTCAAAACAGGATGTGCAAAGCCAACTCTGCCGTTTTTATCCGTGACAACCCACCGTTTTGTCACCAAACTACCTTTGATAAAGCGCGGCAAAAAGTCTGTATCGTCAATAAAAGGTTTGTGTTTTATCTTAAATAACTCAACTGACAAATGGTCGCCGTAGTGTTTTCCTAAATCTGTGGAGGTCATGACCTTATATTTTTCATTCATATCTAAAAGTAACCGGCACGACTCAATCGCTCCAGCAGTCAGATAAAAAACATCAGCTTCTACCGTTTTTTTACCCCCCTTCCCGAAAATATCGGGATTTCGTTCCTCAACAGAATTTTCGCATACAACGCCTGTAATTGTTTTATTTTTAAAAACAAAATCTATAACACGTTGATTTTTAAGAATATTAGCAGACCTAACAACCGATTTATTCAAGGTTGTGAACATATTGCGTTTGGTATATTTGAGCCATATACCTGTTTTTTCTTGTCCTTTATCGGTCATCAAAATATCCATTTTAGGTATATTTCCCAATACTTTTTGAAGGACGGTATGCCGATATTTATTGTTGATGTCCACAATCGTATCCCAATCGCCATGCTTCAAAGGATTGTCTCTTTCGTCAAAAAACAACACTTGCCCACCCCACCGAGCCGATGTGCCACCGAGACCGAAGTACCGACCTTGTTGTGCAGCCCGAGCAGAGCCTGACTCGGCTGCCAGACCGATTTCACTTTCATCTTTTATTTTTTCGTCACCAATTTCAATGACCGTAATATCAACATCGTTGTCGTATTTTTCAGATAAACATCTTAACAAATACGAGCCATAAGTACCACAGCCAATGATGCAAATTTTTACAGGTAAATTCTTTTCCATTTAGACATGTTGAGGTGATAAATGGGATACTTTTTCTTCTTTTTTATTCGTCAAACGCGCTTCTGTTAAGCGTATGGAGAGTAATATTTCAGCCAAAACCCGCTGCATCGCGTAATGCCAACCATGTTTTCCATCTAAAAAGCCCCCCCTCAGTATAAAGCAGTAAAAAAATGCAACAAAAGGCGCAGGAAAGATGAACCACCGCAGTTTGTCCACTATTTTCAATTGATTAAAAGGCGTTTGGATTAATTTATCCGCCTCTTGTTTCAAGTAACGGTCTTGCGAACCGAGCCAATGTGAAAAGGATTTGCGGTCATCATGGAATATAAAACCATCAAGCGTTTTTATCGTTCCATCAATCAAAACAGTATGACCATGACCGTCATTAACATAATGCGCCCTGTTTTTAGCATACAAGACTTTTCGCGGCGGATACATGCTGCCACGTACAGGTTTTCCAAAAATAGCATACTTAAATCGAGCAGAATAGGCAGACGTTTCATCTACATTCAATGCCAAATTTTGAATACCTGCATTGATTGTATCATCTAAAATATAATCACAATCCATTGACAGAACCCATTCAGTATCAATCTGTTGCAAACCAAAATTGCATTGGTCAGCAAACGAAACAAACTTACGTTGATAGACTTGAACTTGTGGAAATTGGGCAATAATATCTAATGTCTCGTCTGTACTAAAACTATCAATAACAACGATACGTTTTGCCCACGTCAACTTTTCAAGGTTGCGACCAATGTTTGGTGCTTCGTTAAAGGTCAAAATAAGCGGTGTAATATTGTTAAAATTGCTCATATCTTTTGGTTTTAGTAAAACAGGCGTGTTTTTGGGCTTCGCTCAAACAGGGCTCACGATGGGTTTTTCTTGTTTTACAATTTGAAGTCCGTTCACTTCCCGATACATATTGATATAACGTTTTGCTAATGATGAACGGGCGAAATCCGTCCTAATTTGATTAGGACAGACATCAGCGATACGCTTCCGTTCATCCTCTTCAAAATAGGCTTGGGTTAAAGCAGATTGAATGCTTTTTATAGTTGTATCGCATACCCAACCCAGCTTTTTTTCTATGATATAATCTGATAAACCGACGTGCTGACTCACTAAAACAGGTATGCCAACAACTAAGGATTCAATGACAGAAATAGCAAAATTCTCATTATGGGAAGTTAAAACGAACAAATCGGCGGCTTCAAAGGCTGCCAATCGCTGTTCGGTATTAACCCAACCAATCCAGTTTATTTTATCATTAATTTTCAGACTTTGACTTAAATACTTCAATTGCGCGATATAATCCGCCTCTCCATCACCCGCCATCGTTAATGACCATTCGAACGGCACTTCAGCGAGAGCGTTGAATAGGAGCTCTATCCCTTTTTTCTGATGAAGCCGCGATAAAAAAAGTAGGCGAAATATCTTCTCTCGTGTTTCAGCAGAACCGTTCACATTCGTTTTTTTTATAGGAAATGGTAGTGTATCGAAATCCAGAAAATTAGGTAAGTCTTTATACACCAAGTCAGGTGTCAACGCTAAACATTCTCTGGCTTCTTGATTTGAGGTAACGTGCAAAACCGTCTTTTTTAGCATTTTTTCACCCATAAAACGATGGAAAATGGGCTTAAATCGTCCTGTCAATGTAAACGGACTTAACATGCCGTGGGGAGATACGATGGGTTTGACACCCCTCCGTATGCAAATCATTGTTGCAAACAAAACGGACAAATTCCACCAAGAATGAATGTGAACAGCATCATATTGTTTGACATTTCGCCACAACCACCACAACAATCCTGGTGAAAACTGTGAATGATCTTTTGTCCACCGAGGAAAATAATAAACGGGTACGCCATCAACAAGCGTCGGTTCACGGCTATATTCGGGCAATTCGGCTTTACCGTTTGCAGTTGTTGAAAGCACTGTAACTTGAATGTTATTTTCTACAACCAGTGCTTCACACAACAAACTAACGGCACTCACCGCCCCACCGTAGAGAAATGCAGGTTTGTAGGTCGGGATAATTTCTAATAGTTTCATAGTGAATACTGTGTTGGATTTATGACGCGCTCACTTTTTTGAGTGCAAGAATGATATTTTCGTAACTGTAATGAGCAATCAGGTCTCTTGACCGTTGACGCATCGTTTGAAGATCGGTATCGGAAAGCGAAAAAACATGTTGAATGTGGCGTGATAAGGCTTGAACATCGCCTGAATGATACATAAAACCATTGCCATCGACCAAATCATAGGCACTACCGACCATGTCGGACAAGATGACAGGCAAACCAAAACACAAGGCTTCATTGGTTGATAATCCCCACGTTTCGTACATACCAGAACACATCACGTAGAGGTCGGACACCAAATAATATTGCGGCATTTGGATCTGGTTGATAAAACCAGTCAACAAGACATTTTGCTGCATATCGTGGTCGGTAATGTATTGTTCCATCTGTTTTCTCAAATTGCCTTCACCGACAAAGACGATAAAAATATCGGCTCGATTGGGTAACATCTGAACGGCTTGGAGTAAATCTAAGGGTCTTTTTTTCTCAATATACTTTCCAGAGCAAATAATGACTTTTTTACTGAGGGGTATACCCAACTGTTGGCGAAGGGCTTTAACATCATTTTTATGTTGGTCACTATAATTTATAAACCTTTGATTGTCAATACAATGTGGCGCAAATACGATTTTCCTTTCAGGCACATTAAGTATTCGGTAATAGTCTTTATTCTGATTACCAACGGCGAGAAAGGTGTCTGTGGCTTTAAAAATGACTTGACTCAACCAAAAGGTTTTTATCTTTTTTGTTAATGTATTTGGCTTTTTTTCCTCAATAACGGCGGTATTGTCGCCACGCAAAAAGATACGATGCCCCATGAGTTTACCAACAAAAACCGCGAGTAGATTGGTCACATAATTCCAACCATGAATCCAAATTATGCTTTTGCGCGGTGCTTTAAAAAGTTCTTTGACAACCCCAAAATTCGCCAAACCTATCGACGAATCGAGCGACTCTGTACGTGCATGGTTTTTCAGAAATTTATATTTGTAATTGCTCAATAACGGAATATCCCATTGTATAGCCACGCCAAATTCTACATCTTTTTTGGTTTCAATACCTGTTTTTGAGCAATACCACACTTCAAAATCAAAGTCTGGATCGGCTGCCAAACGTTCATATAGCGGCGTATAGTACTGAACAGGATGCGAAACGAGTTGTATGAGATGTGTTTTAGACATTTTTTACTTTTCAATATCTTTCCAAAAGTTTAAAACTTTTGGAAAGGTTATTACCATTTGACTAATTTGGTATTAAAACCAATGGTTGATTCACCTGAGTTGAAGTATTTGAAGTTATTTTTAGCCAATTGGGTATAAATGTTTTCTCGACAATTCATTTCGTCATGGATTTCGATGATGACAAAACGAATCTTAGACAAAAAGCGATTGACTTCTGCCTCTGCTTCAAAAATGTATTTTTCGGAACCCTCGATGTCTAATTTCAATAAATCAATGATTTCACCCTTGAAATTTTGTTCAATAATGTCGCTGATGGTGTAGGCTTTGAGGGCATTGTCGGGATCGTCGGTTTCTTTAACGATGACTGACCAATCTTCACCGTCTCTGAAACTGCGTTCGGTTTTAATGTGCGTATTTTTACTCCACAAACCAGCATTTAAGAGATCGCCGTTTACAGAAAAGTTATTGAGACGCATATTATTCTTAATCATTTCGTAATTGTCTTTATCGGGTTCGATGCTGACAATTTTAGCATTGGGTAGATTTTGATGAAAATACAAAGTCGTTAATCCAATGTTAGCACCGCCGTCAATGATATTCCACCTTGTAGTTTCTTTCTTAAATTGCAACATAAACTCAACGACGGATTTGTATTCTTCAACAATAAATATCTGATTGAAAACAAATTTATCGCTGCCATTTGTCCGCACGGCAACCTCCAAAGGCTTGTTATTGACCTTTGTTAAGAGGTATTCGATGTCTTTGAGGTCTGACAAAGGCGTTTTTGGGAAAATATACGCCCCGATGCCAATGGCATTCAAGAAGGATTTAATCAGTTGTTTCATGTCTGTCTTTTATTTTTTTTGCTGGAACGCCGCCGACAATTGTGTTGGTTAAAACATTTTTAGTCACAACAGCACCCGCTGCCACAATTGCGCCCGTTTCAATGGTCACACCATCCAAAATACTGCAACCGTGTGCTATCCACACATTGTCTTGAATAATAATGCCTTTGTCCGTAGAGCCTTGTAAACTAATGGGTTGTGTGAGGTCATTAAACTTGTGGTTGTTGGGAATAATCATGTTCGCACCTGCTATCAAAACATCATCTCCAATCGTCAAGCCGCCATGTCCGTATAAAATATTATAGGGATTGATGCTGCACCGTTTACCAATCGAAATCTCGCCGCCATAAGTCAAAATTAATACCCCTTCTAAGATTTCCGTTTGCTCACCTATCGTTATTTTGCCACCCAAACGGGTGTCAATAACGGCTGATTTTGCGATAAATACTGAGGGGTGTATAAAAATGTTTTTACGTGCGTAAACCCTTAATTTATAACGATGTAGCAGTCGGTTTAAAGCGTTTTTTATTTTTCTGACCATGTACAATTTGCAAAGACGTTACCATAATTGCTGCCATCGAAAGCGGCAAATTCACTACCGTTATCAAAAATATCGAAAGGAATTTTGTCCGATAAATATTCATACACATTCCCCGCGCCACTGAACAAAGCCACGTCCAAAGAATACATACCCGGTGTCAACAGATTAGATGGTATGGTGCACGACATTTTGTTTTGAAGATTTCCATTCAGATGCGGCTTGTGTATGGTCGTGAATACTTTATTTTTCATTTTGTCTAAAACGGCAATGCCTAATGTCACATCTGCCAATTTCGTCTCTTGTGCTTCCACATCTACGTGAATGACCACAGGTTCATCGTGTTTGAACTGGCTTGTGGTAGCTTGAGCGGTATCGGTTAAGCCAATTTCAGCAACTTTTATGACGTTGTAATTATTTTTTTTGTTGATATAGTAACTCATCGAAGCATCCGTATTGTTGCCTCTCAAATACTTTTCGATAGCTGTGTGTGTATCGCCCATAAACTCTACCCCGCCTTTGTTTAAGACAATACACTTTTTGCATAACTGCGCAATAACACCCATGTTGTGGCTAACAAAAAGAACGGTACGCCCTTGATTTTTGCTCACATCTTCCATTTTACCCAAGCATTTCTTTTGAAATTCAGCATCACCAACGGCTAAAACTTCATCAACGACCAGTATCTCTGGCTCTAAATGGGCAGCAACAGCAAACGCCAAACGGACATACATCCCAGAACTATAACGCTTAACAGGCGTGTCTAAAAACTTCTCAATACCACTAAATTCAACGATTTCATTAAACTTTTGCTTGATTTCAACACGTGTCATACCCAATACAGCACCATTGAGAAAAATATTTTCACGTCCTGTCAGTTCTGGGTGGAAGCCTGTACCAACTTCCAAAAGACTGGCAACGCGTCCGTGCATTTCGATGCGCCCCGTTGTCGGTTCGGTGATGCGCGACAACAATTTGAGCAGTGTACTTTTCCCTGCACCGTTTCGACCGATGATGCCAATGGCTTCTCCTTTTTTTATTTCAAAAGAGACATTTTGAACTGCCCAAAATTCTTCGATTTCATCACCCGTCACCATGGCATCATTGCCTTTTTGGAACATCTGTTTCAAGCCCCGTCCCCAATTTTTGATGCCGTTGACCATCACATCGCGCAAAGCGGTATAGCTTTCCTGCTTTTCGTGACCAATTAGGTAACTCTTTCCTAAATTTTCTACTTTAATTATTGTATCTGACATATTTTTTTGCTTTTTATCACATAGTCACATAGAAGTTTTCACATAGGTTCATATAGTTTTTTTAGGATACGAAAACCTATGCGCCCTATGTGAAAACTTCTATGTGACTATGTGTTTGAAACTTTACTCATCAAGCAATGAGGCAAAATAATTGTTGACATAAGTCTTTTGCCCTTCATTAAAAATGTTTTGAACATGATAGTTAATCATAATCCCTTTCGGTATTTGTAGATGTTTCATGTACGACAATAAGGTGGCGACAAATACGGGGTGAATGTCTTTTGTCGCTTTGTTTTCGACTAAAATTAAATCCTCCACAAGCACATCATACCTTAATTCACAGTCAAGCATAATGTCTTTGTAAGGAATTTGAATCTTCTGTTGACTTGTTGTTTTTAAACCGCGTAATTTAAGTTCATACAAAAGAGCCTCTTCATAGTTGCTTTCTAAAAGCCCTGGTCCTAAGACTCTATGCACCTCAATAGCAGCACCAATGATTTGATAAGACAGTTCATTAATCGCCTTCTTCGTAATAAGCTGATTCATAGTATTTGTTTTGATATTAAAAATAAGTTTTAATCGCATAGTTGTTTTATTCTCTTATCACATAGGCACATAGGAATTTTCACATAGGGTCACATAGGTTTTTAATGGCGTTTTTTTAGCTTTTCTCATATAATCCTCACATATATTTTAAGAAAAAAAACCTATGCGCCCCTATGTGAAAACTCCTCTGTGCCTATGTGTCAAAAGAAAACTTAAATCAAATCAGCAAACGTCTTTTCCATTTTGCGGAACTTCCGTATTGCGAAATACATAATCACAACCGACATCGCAACCGACGCAAATGCATAAATACTGAGGGGGTCGGTTGGACTGTCTTTTATGATGCACCATCTGAAACCATCAATGATTGTGACCATCGGATTAAGATAATAAAGCGGTTTCCATGCTTCGGGAATAATATTACTGCTGAAACCAACAGGCGAAATATATAAACCAAACTGAACGATAAACGGTATAATATACCTAAAATCACGGTATTTGACATTCAAAGCCGTCAAATAAAGCCCTAAACCGAAGGCTGCTAAGAAAGACAGAAAAATATAAATGGGTAAAAATATAATATGCCAGCTTGGGACGTATTGATAGTAAACCATCAAAACAATGAGCAAGACGAATGAAATCATAAAGTCCACAAAACTGGTGATGACAGAGCTTGCAGGCACAATCAGTCTTGGGAAATAGACTTTTGACAACAGATTAGCATTGCCAATTAAACTGTTACTTGCTTCACTTAACGCATTGGAGAAAAATTGCCACGGCAACATCGCCGCAAAGACCATGATGGCGTAAGGCACGTCACCTTCGGGTGCCATTTTTGCCAATTTACCAAACACTACGGTGAAAACAACCATCGTTAAAAAAGGACGCAAAAATGCCCATAACACGCCAACAACGGTTTGTTTGTAACGAACTTTCAAATCGCGCCACGATAAAATGTAAAACAACTCTCGGTAACGGTAGAGGTCTGTCCAATAGTTCTTTTCGGTTCGACCTGGTTCAATAATGAGACTGTACGTGTTCTTCTGATTTGACATAAATAGATTGTTTTTTATTTTCTCTGTTATATATGTCTGTTACGACATCAAAAACATGTTGATGATAGGCATCCCAAGTGTATTGTTCGGCAATTTTAGCCGCTTGTTTGCCCACTTTTTTTAATAAAGAACGGTCGTAATAATACTTTTCAACGGCTTCGACCCATGCATCTAAATCACCAATCGGTAAAACCTCTCCGCCGCCCTGAATGACGGCATCTTTTGCACCCGTATTTTCAGAAATTAAAATTGGTGTGCCACAAGCCATACCTTCAATAATCACTTGCGCCCAACTATCAATATTTGAAGGAAAAAGAAAAAGATCTAAGTCGTGGTGCATCTTCACCAATTCAGTATGAGATAGAAAAGAGATGTATCTGAAATAGGGTACATCCAAATTAGGCACAGGAAAATCATCAATAGGACCAATTAAGGTTAAACGAACATTCAAATTTCGTTTAATTAAGGTATCAAACACGCGCATCAAGAAAGGCAAACCCTTGCGAAGCATCAATGTGCCGACGAAATACAATTCAAGTACCCCCTCAGTATTGTAGGTGTTTTTAGGATAAAAAACGTTTTGGTTAATGCCTAAATACGTTTTATAGATGCGATGCGCTGGAAAACCATGCGCTACCAATGTCATTTCAGCAAAAGAGGACAAGGCAAAGATGTAGTCCGTATAAACTAAGGCTCTGTCTTTATGTGCCGAAACGTAAGCCAATTCTTCGCTGTTGGTGTAAACCCCTGCCTCGGTCAAAATCGGATTTTGATATGTGTGATGAACGGCAGTCATGTCCAAAACTGTTATTTTGCCGCGCTCTTTTGCGACTTTAAAGGTCTCCAAATTCGATGTTTCGTAGCCAATAACCATATCAAAGTCAGCTTTTTTGAGGATGTTAGCCACACGACAATCAAACCATTTATGAGCAGTCTTTACGCTCCAGTATTCTGACTTAATAACTTTTTTAACAGCAGCAATGCGCGGGAAATGCGTGATTTTATGCTCATCAATACCAGTATAGCGTTGTTTACGGATTTTTACAAGTAATTCATTCCCTTTTTTGAAACCAATCGTTTTAGGCAACCAAATTTTATTAGCAGCAATAGATGTATAAAAGCGGGTCAAAACATTGTTTTTATACAAGCCAATAAGTAAGGCGTTAACGTGCTGTTTTCCTACATGACTAACGATGATTTTCATAGTCTTGTCTGTTTAAAATTTTGTAAAATATACCATGAGAACGATAAAACTAAGCAACCAAACCATCAACGAGCCTTACACATAGTGCCATTATCGTCAAAGTCGGATTGGAATGAGAACCCGTTGGAAAAACCGAACTGCTACACACATATATATTAGGATGTCCCCAAACTTGTAATTGGTTATTAACCACACCTTTATCTGGTGCAGCACTCATGCGTGTGCCGCCGATGTGATGATTGGCATCGGTTAAATGCCTCGCCCAATCGGGGTTATCCTTATAGATATGTGGATGAATGTTTACTTCACCCAAAGCGTGTTTATCGAATTCTCTTTTCAAAACTGCCGCCATTGTATTGACGGTTTGCCACGTTTTTGGCGTGATTTGCCAATTTATTTTGGCTTTTTGTACACCAAACACATCTTTTTCGTCACTCAAACTGATAAAACTGTCCGTCGTCGGTTCTTGCTCCAACATCAGCGTAATTTTAGGCAATGCTTTGTGTTTGTAAACAAAATGCTCAGTCAATAAAGCCTTTGCCGTCAACCAATAGCTTTTATGGTTTTTTGCTATCTTTTTAAATGCTATCAAATGACGTTTATCGCTTGGATTAAAAAGCCCTGTGTACGGGTTTTCTTTGGGACTTGCAAAATGGATAAACTCAACGAGCGCCGAGGCATTGACCAATTCCTGTTCTCTTTGTGCCTTTTCTGTTAAGCTCAAACGGATAGAATATTTTCTTTTTTTATAAATATGCGTGTTGAACACCGATTGCAACTTGTAATGGTTCGGGTGTACCACATTGCCCAATTCTATGCACGGATGATCCATAAAACACTTGCCCAACCAACCCGAATGGTTGCCAATACCGCCCTTTGCTTGATGATTATTTGCCAATAATATTCGGTTAGCTTCAATGCCTCCTGTTGCGATTAGTAGATTATTGACTTTGATTTGGGCTTGTTGTTGATTAAAATTACGTATCTCTATATTATTTGCTTTACCATCTGAATCTACATCAATACGCGTCAAAACGGCGTTATAAAGGACGGTAACATGTTGTTTAAGTTGTTCGTGATATCGTTTTTTGAGGTTGGGCTGTGGCGACCATTTAGAAAAATGCTGATAAATATCCCCCTCAGTAAATTCAATGGCTTCATACTTCAATCGCTTGAAAATATCGTCTTTGTAATCCCATTCATCAATACCCATAAACCGATTGGCAATGGGATAGTAAGGCATCAAATCGCTTAAGTTGATGGGCCAACCGCTATCCGATATCCAATCCTTTTCTTCAAAATCAAGTTGCGTAAACGGTAAAGATTGTCCACCCCAAGCAATCGAAGTACCTCCAACAGCTCTTTTCCGCCCAATTATCACATTTTCAACGATTTTACCCGTTTGTTCTACTTCATTGAGCACCTGCCGTTGTTCGTCTTCTTCAAAATGACCCGATTCGATGACCAATACTTTTTTACCTTTTTCTATCAACTTAATCGCCAACAGAATACCCGCTACACCAGCACCAATGATTGTAAAATCGAAGGGATAATCGAGGTGATTGATGGTTTGTTTGTTAAAATCTATATAAGGCATTGGTTAGTAATGGATAACGGATAATGGATAATTTTTTAGCGAAAATACTGAGTACTTCGACCAAAAAGTTTACTAAATTAATTTTCAAAGGTACAGAGTACCGTTACCGTTTATAGAAAAATAGAATTAAGCGTGTCCAAAGGTGCGTAGCACTGTCACCGTTCTAATTTATTGATTCTCAATATTTTAAATACGAAATAAAATACGGTGACGGTGCTACGCACCTTAATAAAAAAGGGATGCGTTGTTGTCCTATAAACGGTGGCAGCACTAACGTGCTTTTGCTCATATGACTTCAATAAACTTTTTGGTCAGAGTATTAAGTGCTTTTAACTCAACGTTTTAACCAAAGCTACAATACCCACAATGATTAATTGAACACCGATTGCCATAGTAATAAATGCCATGATACGTGACCCTGCTTTCAAACCCGAAACACCCAAGAAGCGGTTCATCAAAGGTGCAGACCTTAAAATGAGGTAAACAATCAGTCCATTAAGAAGTATCACGCCCGAAACGATGAGCCGTTCCTCCCACGTATTAAAATCGGCATTGAAGCCGATGAGCAATGATATGGAGCCAGGACCAGACAACAAGGGCATGGCAAGCGGTGAAAATGAAATATCGCTTTTTTGAATGGCTTCTTCTTGTACGTCGCTGTTCATGGCGCGGCTTTCGGCGAATTTGTCTTTCATCAAATCATAGCCTGAACTTAATATAATAAGTCCACCAGCTATGCGTAAAGAATTGATTTGCAACCCAAAAAAGTTGAGAATATAGGAACCTGCCCAAAAGAATGCCATGCAAATACCGACGAAATAGAGGGTCGTCGCCAAAGCCGTTCTGTTGCGTTCCGCTTTACTGTAACTGGCAGTTAATGACAAATACATCGGAACAGCACCGACAGGATTGACGACAGAAAAAAGTTTGGCAAGTACAGCGATGAAAATAGATAACATAGTGATATGGGTTAGATTTGAGAACGCTTAGTTTCTTTCGATAATAAAAGTGACTCAAAAATAATTTTTTCTTACTTTTGAAGTTACTATTAAACAAAATTTCATTAAAATTAAAAACTGCACAATATGAAACAAATAATTTTCTGCTCAATAAGCCTGCTTTTTGTAACATCTTGTTCCCTATTTGATCAGAAAAAAGATGCTAAAACCGCACAAGAAACGGCATTGAATACCATTCAAGAACCTACGTACGATACTTTAACCAGTCTATCTCTTGTAGAAACGCCAAAAGTTAAATCCTTAAAACCTAAGCCATTACCCAAAATCGACAAGCCAACGCCGTCAAAACAGTCTGTTGTAGTTACTCCGACACCTTCAAAAACGTCCGTGGCAGGTATTCCACAACCCAAAGCAACGCCTAAAACAACACCCAAAGCAGCTTCTATCCCGATTGTTCCGAAAGGAAAAGTAATGCCTTCGGTCGCTTCAACGGAGACAAAAATACCCGTGCAAGTGACCGCCAAAGGGCAAAGTGGGATACCGCAACCGTATAATTCAGCATTGAATTTAAATAGTCAGATGCTAACGGCTGTGAATGCAATGCGTATCAGAGGCTATAATTGTGGGGGCGAAATGATGCCAGCGGTACAGCCTTTGGTTTGGAGTGCTAAATTGGAAAAAGCAGCCATCGTTCATGTAGAAGACATGGATAAAAACAACAATTTTAGCCATGCGGGTACCGACGGCTCTTTGCCAGATGACCGTATCAAAGCGGCAGGTTACGAATGGGAGCGGGTTGGTGAAAACATTGGTCGCGGCTATATCGATGTGGCATCTGCTATTGCTGGTTGGAGAGAATCTGTCAATCATTGCAAACAAATGATGAGTCCCGAAGTCACACAATTTGGTGCTGCTAAAAAAGGCAACTATTGGTGTCAAACCTTCGCCAAACCACTTCAATAGGCTTGGGTTAGGTTCAAAAACATCTGATAGCGGGGGTTGTCAGATGTTTTTTTTTGAAAAAATATAAGAGAAATGTCAAAACGACGTTTTGGAAACATGAAAAAGAAAATACTATCCTTATTCATCTTTTGTCTCACTTTTGCGGCTTGTACTACAGCCCAAAGGTTGGCAGTTAATTCAAAACATCCCCCCTCAGTAAAAGAGTCATTTCCACCTGAAACGGGGGATTTTCGAGCCGATATGCTTGCCGCAGTCAATTTAGTGCGTTCTACAGGTTGCCGTTGTGCGGATAAAACGATGCCCGCCGTCTCGCCTGTTCGTTGGAACAGTCGCTTGGAAGAAGCTGCCATTCGCCATGCCAAAGACATGGCAACGCACAATCATTTTAACCATGTGGGTACCGATGGCTCCGAAATAGATAATCGTATTGACGCAACGGGCTACAAATGGAAGCAAATAGGGGAAAATATCGCATGGGGTTATTTTACCATTGCAGATGTCATGGCAGGATGGATTAAAAGTCCGAGTCATTGCAAACAATTGATGAGCGATAAAGTTAATGAAATCGGTGTTGCCCGAAATGGTAAATATTGGGTGCAGGATTTTGGTAAACAACGAACATGGTAGGATTCGTTACGCGTTATTTGTTATGCAGTTACACGAATAATACGTATCCAATAACCAGTTACAAATAACAATATGCCTTTTATACCTTACGAAATACCTGCCTTTTCAGAAGCAGAAACCCAACAAAAAGCAACTGATTTTTATGAATTGATGGATACACGCCGTTCTGTCCGTCATTTTTCAGACCAACTTGTACCACAATCCGTTATCGAAAAACTAATAATGACTGCTTCAACAGCACCTTCGGGCGCGCACAAACAACCGTGGACTTTTTGTGCGGTGAGTGACCCCTCAGTAAAAAGGCACATTAGGGTAGCAGCAGAAAAAGAAGAATTTGAAAGTTACAACGGGCGCATGTCTGAGCAATGGCTCAAAGACTTGGCACCTTTGGGAACGGATTGGGAAAAGCCTTTTTTAGAGATTGCACCGTGGCTGATTATCGTTTTTGCACAAAGTACAGGCGTTGCAAAGGAGAAACATTATTATGTGCAGGAATCTGTGGGTATCGCTTGCGGCTTTTTGATAGCAGCAATTCATCAAGCGGGTTTGGTGACATTGACGCATACGCCTAGCCCCATGAATTTTTTGAAAAGTATATTGAAACGCCCTGATAATGAGCGTCCTTTTCTTCTTTTACCCGTTGGGTATCCCGCAGATGATGCGTTAGTGCCTGATATTCAAAGGAAAACCTTAGAAAAAGTTGCTGTTTTTATTTAATACAATATTCCAACAACTTACTCATTCGCAACTATTTTTCGCGGACGTTTGAAAATCGGCACTGTCGAACATGGCTCGCCATACATGATACTTTGTGCAAACGGTTGGAGTTTATGCGTCAAATTGACATAAGCAGCAGGCGGCACGGGCTTGTCGGAACACCCTTTGATGACCACACGTTTGCCTTCATACTGAGAAGCATCGAAATCAGCCAATTTTTGAGCGTAATATGTTTTATAAAAATTATCGACATCCCCTTGAAAAATCTGTTTGGCAAACGGTGCAGCAGAAGCTGCGACGAGCATATACGCCCAAACAGGAATAATGGCATCGGCGGTGCAATCAATAACCAAATGTTTACCTTCATATTGCGCCCAATCATGCGCTTTACAGGCTTCGCGGAAGTCTTTTTCTTTCAAAATCAATTCCATGAAAAGGTAGTTTTTGATGTCAAAAACAGCGATTGCTTCTTTCGGAAAAAAGTCTTCCAAATTCAAGGTAATTAAGCCGCTTTCTGCGACGCGATTGACGAGTGGTTTATCTAAGATGTCCATATTTTTTCAGTTTTGAAGCGGATTAAAATCCGCACTACTTTATAACAAAATACTGAGGGGGTGGTTCAAAAGAATGATGAATCTATTAAATAGATTCATCATTTCCAATTTTATTCTCAACTTCTTTAAAATCCTTTGGTTTTGGCAAATCTTTAAGGCTTTTAATGCCAAAATAGTCCATAAACTTATCGCTTGTGCCATACACGAGAGGGCGACCTGGGGCATCACTTCTGCCGAGAATGGCAACTAATTCTTTTTCTAATAGTTTTTGCATCGCATAATCGCAACTGACACCGCGTATCTGTTCAATTTCTGTTTTTGAAATCGGCTGCTTGTAAGCGACAATAGACAACGTTTCCAAAGCGGCTTGCGAGAGGCGTTTTTTAGTCGTTTGTTTCAAAAAAGTACCGACGGTCGGATGATAAGCCCCTTTTGTGAGGAACTGGTAGCCGTTTGAAATTTCGACAATATCGAAGGAGAAAGTCGGTTCAGCGTAACGGTTTTTCAATTCTTCGATACCCCTCAGTATATCGTCGTTGGCAAAGTCTGTTTCAAAGGTCGCATCTAAAACGCTTTTAATTTCGACGAGTGTAATCGGGTGTTCCGTGGTGAAAATCAACGATTCAATATGTTGCGATAAAAATTCCATGCGGCAAAGGTAATGGATAAAGGATAAATGATAATGGATAGTGGAAAATGGATAGTGGATAATGCGTAAAATTATCCATTATCCATTTTCCATTATCCGCTATCATTTGCTTAAAGTCCTTGAAATATCTTGCCGATAAGCTGTCCACGCAGGAATAACGGCTGCCAAAAAGCCAATGATAACCGCGCCGACCAATAAGAGCCATTCCTCCGAAAGCCACATCAAACCTGTAAATGAATAGCGGTAAGCATCGCTCATGTATTTTGCCAACAGTTGCATTGCGCCATGACTCAATGCGATGCCAATAGCGAAACCCATGATACTCAATAAGATACCTTCGCAGATGATGAGCAGAAACAGCCGTCCACGCCCGGCACCCATGACCCGCATGAGGGCGAGTTCGTATTGTCGCTCTTTCAAGGAATTGAATAATGCAATGAAAATACTCAAACCAGACACCACTATAATAAGGAGTGCCAATGCCCGTAAAGCCTGTTCGCCCACGCCCATCATTTCGTAGAGGCGGTTGATTTCGAGGGCGGGTGTGGCGGCTTGCATATCGGTATTTTGATTCAAATTGCGTTGAAAATTCAAGGTTTGGACATTTCGCATCTTAAATTGAAGCAGTAAAGACGTGATTTGGCGGGTAGAATCGGCTTGCAAAAGGGCAGTTCGATCGTCAATTGATGGTGAATTATGAATGTTGGATAATGAATCGGGCGTATTTTTTAAAGACTTTTGTTCAGATACTGAGGGGGTAAGGTGAACGTTTCCGCCTTCGGAGGTGTGTGGCGCATTTCCCCCTTCGGGGGTATGTAGGGCATTTCCCCCTTCGGGGGTTAGGGGGGCAAGTTCGGCTTCGTTATGGTCGTGGACTGCCCAAATGCTTTGTGTAGCGGTCAAAATGAGTTGGTCAATGACTGTACCTGTGGGTTTCAGAATGCCCACGACTGTGAAAGCGGCTTCTTCATGTTCACCACCTTCTGCATTTAGTCCATGATTGCTGTTGAATTTTGTCCCAATTTTTAAACCGGTTCGTTCTGCAACGGTTGCGCCAATGGTGGTTTCAAGGGGCGCATTCCAGAGTATTCCTTCTGCCAATTCAGCATTGTAAAGCCCTAAAAAGTCGTGCAAAGTGCCGACAATGCGATACGTTTTGTAGGAATCGCCAAGCGACAATGGTACTGATTTTTTTATCAAAGGATGTCGTGAATTGAGGAAAGGCTTTGCCGATTTCAAGGAAATATTGCCCGTTGGGGCATCAATATGGTACATATTGGCTAAAATAAGTTGCAAAGGGCTGCCTTTTGCACCAACGACAATATCCACACCCGCGAGGTTTTTCTCAAATTTATCGGTCAATTGTTTGTTCAACAGCAACAGCAGCGATGTCAAGCCGACACCGAGGGCAAACAGTACCAAAGTCAGCAACATACTGAGGGGTCGGTTGGTTAGGTTTTTCCAAGCAAGAGAAAATATAGTCATTTGTCATTAAGTCATTTGTCATTAAGTCATTTGTCATTTGTCATTAATGTATTGGTCATTTGCAGAGCAATGACGAATGACTTAATGACAAATGACTATTCATAATTGGATTTGATTTTTAAAATAGTTTTTTAAACGCCCGTCATGCGTCACAATGAGCAGTGTGGCATTGACTTCTTTGGCTTGCGATTCTAAAAGTTGAATCACTTCTTCTGCATTGTGGTCATCGAGGGCAGAAGTCGGTTCATCTGCTAAAATGACTGATGGTTTGTTGATGAGGGCGCGGGCAATATTGGCTCTTTGGGCTTCGCCAACGCTTAATTCGTCGGGTTTCGATTTTGACTTATGGCTCAAATTTAGTTTTTGTAAAAAATTATGCACCAGTGTCTTGTCTTGTTTGTTGCCTGCTAACTGTTGGGCTAAAAGTAGGTTTTCTTCAACCGTCAAAGCACGGATAAAATGGGCAGTTTGAAAAATAATACCCATATTTTGTCCCCGAAAATGGTCGAGTTTACCCCCCCTCAGTATAGAGATGTCGGTATCATTTATTTTGATGTTTCCTTTTTGAGGCGACAACAAGCCGCCGAGTAAATGGAGTAGGGTGGTCTTGCCACTGCCGGATTGACCAAGCAAAAGCCACTGTTCGCCTTTGGCACAGGTGATGTCGGGAAAATCCAAAGTGTTTTTATGGTCGTAGCTAAACTGCAACTGTCGGGTTTCGAGCATGATTGAAGGGCGTTTGTTCAAAAAATAATATTTGGACAAAGTTAAAGACTTCTTCGATTTATTTTGTTTTTGAAGATTTGAGTTTAAATAAATCGTTGAAAATGTGTCGTTAGTTAATATAAAGTCAATATTTGTCAAGTATAGCAAAAAAAAAGAAATCGCTTTGTAACTTTGACTGCTTTTTGAGCTGTCTTTACTTTGAAACAATTCATTTAATCAAATCATCATATTTACTTTAACATGTATGACATGAAAAAAAACTTCTTTGCGACTTTAGGTACAGCAACTATTATTCTTTTTTTTATTGTTTTCATTAAAAATATCGAAAAATTAAACAACTCTTTATCTCCAACTAATGTCAAAACTAAAATCTTAAACGCCAATACCCCAACTTACCCCGCGAATGACGTTAATCTCAATGAGTCAGATGATGTAAAAAAATGCTTGAAAAAGGATGGCACTTGCTGTGAAGCAAAGAAACCACCTCTTTCTCCTAAGTCTTTGAAAAGAGATGAAATTGAAAAAAATAATCGTTTAGAAGCCTTAGAAGATCCCGATGACGTCGTTTCGAGCGACCCTCATGCTCGAAAATGGACTTTGCCTCAACGTTTTGCGGAAGCGGCTGCCATTGAATTTGAAAAAACCAAAGATCCTGCTCTTGGATATGTGCCTTCTGAACGTTTGTTAGATGCACTTGAGAAAACCAAGCGGATGCAACAGCAATTGGTGCGCGAAGACATCAGTACACGAGGTGCTTTAGCGAATGTCCGTTGGCTTGAACGTGGACCGAACAATATAGGTGGTCGGACGCGGGCAATTCAAGTGGATTTGAACGATAAGACAGGCAATACTGTTTTTGCAGGTGGCGTTACGGGCGGTTTGTATAAAGTGACTGACGTAACAGGTACTGCGAAATGGGAAAAAGTTTATGATTGGTTGGATAATATAACAATTGGTAGCATTGCTCAAGACCCTAAGAATCCACAAATTTTGTACGTCGGCACAGGTGATACTGATGGCGCAGCGGCTTTTGTACCTGGTCAAGGTGGCACATTGGGCGTCGGTATTTATAAATCAACTGATGGGGGTAAATCGTGGAATTTGCTTCCTGCAACAACGATACCCCGTTCTGCAAGTTATCAATATGTGACAAAAATAATTGTAACACCCGATAGTGGCTATGTGTTCGCTTCAACTTTTACGGGTGTCTTTAAAAGTAAAGACGGTGGAGCGACTTGGAAAATTGTTTTAGGTGGCAAAACATGGGATATGGCACGTGGTTCGGATGGACGCATTTATGCAGCACAACAGAGTGGTGCGCATGTATCAAAATCATTTGGCGAAGCGGGAACTTTTGCTTCTATGTCGAGTGGTACAGGTTTTCCGACCAATTTGCAGCGTGTTCAGTTGGCTTGTGCACCGAGTAATCCAGAGGTTGTGTATGTCGTCGGCTCTTTGGTAGGCAATGGTGGTTCACCCATTTATCGGTCAAACAATGGCGGCACGACATGGACACAAGGCAGCGCACCGGCTCGAGGTTGTGGCGGTGGCGGTGAATTTACAAGCGGACAAGCCTGGTATGACTTAACAATAGCAGTAGACCCTCTTAATGAGACAATGATTTGGGTCGGTGGCATCGAGCAATGGCGGAGTGCTGACGGCGGTGCAAATTGGCTACAAATGACAGGTGGCTACTGCCCCAATAGTTTCCCTTATGCTCATGTTGACCAACACATTTTGCATTTTGACCCATTCAACCCCTCAGTATTGTATGTCGGAAATGATGGTGGCGTTTTTCGCGTAACCAATCCAGCAGGTAAACAAGCGATTAAAGAGTTGAATAATGGTTATACCACGACTCAGTTTTATGCTTGTGCGATTAACCCCGATTCTGGTTCGATGCAATTTCTCGCAGGTGCACAAGACAATAATTCTATTTTAGTTTCAGGGTCAAAAAATGTCGGCAATGGTCGTGCGGTTTTAGGGGGCGATGGTTTTTATTGCTTTATCGACCAAGACAATCCGAATATTCAAATAGCCTCCAGTCAAGGCGGCAACTGGGCTATTTCTACGAATGGCGGTGTCAGTTTTGGTGGCGGTCGGTCTTCAACGGGAAGTTTTTATTGCCCCGCCGATTATGACGACTTGGGGAATATATTGTATGCGCAATCTACATCGGGTGACCTTTGGCGTTGGAAAGTGACGACCACTGAAACGCCCCAAGTAGTTGATGTTTCAGGCGTGACATTGACAGGCAATATATCTCAATATTCTGTTGATAAAAATATTCCTAATCGGCTTTATGCAGGCACACGTGCAGGTGCACTCTATATGATTGACAGTGCCAATGTGGGTACTTCACTGACAAATGTCTCACGTATTGGTACATTTTCAGGTTATATTAGCAGTATTGAGGTAGAAAAAGGCAATTCTAAGCATATCCTCGTATGTATCAGTAGTTATGGGGTCAACCAAATTCAAGAGACAAAAGACGGCGGTACGACGTGGACAACTTGCGACGGTAATTTGCCTGATATGCCAGTTCGTTGGGGTATTTTTAATCCAAATGATTCCACGCAAGCCATGATAGCCACAGATGCAGGTGTTTGGACAACTGAATTATTGAATGGTATGACCACGACTTGGATTCCACCGACACCTGTGCGGGGCATTCCCATTGTCAGAACCGATATGTTGCAATATCGGGAATCAGATAAAATGGTTGTTGCTGGAACATACGGACGTGGTTTATGGACGACAACCGTTTTTGGCAAGGCAACGCCAGCAATGGAATATCCACAAGTGGCTTACCTCGATGTGCCCGTTCCTTTCAAAGGTGAATCGTCGGTTGCCGCAGGTAATTTCCTTTGGAAATTCAATGATGGTACAACGGATACGCTTGAAAATACAAAAAAATCATTTAAACAGGTCGGTACTTTTGATGTCAGTTTGACCATCAATAACATCGCTAGCTTAGTCACTAAAGCCAAAATCCAAATATTACCCAGTTTGGTAACGCCTTACAAAACAACGACTGCTGGTTATGCAGGTAATTTCGATGTAGCGAATTGGGATACGCATTTTGGTGCGTGGAGTGCCTCTGGTTCTAAATTTGTTCGCGGGAAATCGGGTGTTTTTGGAAAAGATGGTACGCACAGTGGTCAGTTCGCCTACATTTTAGACCCAACAGCACAGAATTATCAAAAGAGCACACTCGCTTATTTGCATTTGCCGAATTACGATATGAGCCAAAATGGTATTTATCAATTCAGTTTTTGGGCAAATTTTGATGTACAACTCGGACGCGATGGCTTGCAAGTAGAATATTCACTTGATAAAGGAGTGACATGGCGTACGTTAGGTTCAAAAAATGACCCTAATTGGTACAATTACTTGAACAATTCCGTTACAGATGGTGCTTTCAATCTCGGTGAATCATTCATTTCAGGCACTGCAGACGATTGGACACGTTTCAAACTCAATATCAGCAACCTCTCAGGCAATCCAACTGTCGCTTTCCGTTTTGTTTTCAAGTCGGGTACTTTTGTGCCTGGTGCAGGTGTGGCGATTGACGATGTCCTCATCACGCGTTATGAAGGTAAAAATGAAACAGCTGTTATTTCTCAAATAGGCACCTTTAATAAAGCCGGAAATGGTATTGATGTCAAATTCCAAACACAACCTGAATATTATGCCCAATATTTTGACCTTGAAATGTCCGAAAACGGACGTGATTGGCGCAAAGTAAACACGTCATTACCTGCTTTAGGGGGCTCAACTGAAGAGTTACAGGAATATGCATCATCTATCTTGGGGACACCCTTCGACTTGTATTATTTCCGTGTGCGGTCTTTTAATGGCAATACATCGGCAAATTATAGCCTCAATTTCAGGACAACGCCGTTTGTTGTCAAACGCAATAAAGATTTGCCTTTGGCAATTAATAAGGTTTTTCCAAGCCCTTTTACTAATTTTATTGGCATAACATTTACAGATATTCCAAATGCGGATGTCATTTACGATTTATTTGACGTTACAGGTCGTTTGATTTCTTCACAAACAGTTGCAGCGTTTAACGGTATTTATCAAGAATTGAAAGTGCCGAATTTGCCAAAAGCGGTTTATTTACTGCGTATTAAAATTGGTGAAAATAAAGCTGAAAGCATAAAAGTTTTTGGCGGTAATTAAGCATTTAGTAGCCATTATCTTCAACAAAAAAGCCATACAATGTACGCATTGTGTGGCTTTTTTGTTTTTATACTGAGGGGGGTAAAAATTAAAAATAAAATCAAAAAGGCTACCCTTTAGAGGTAGCCTTTTTTTGTTTGATATCTACAAATAAGTAAAATTATGCTGTAATGTCTTCAACTGCTTCAATAACAGCGTTTGCATTAGCCGCAATATCACTTATATCACTGTCTGTTTTGCCGTTTTCGATGGGTGGTATTGTCGCGGAAGTCGCTTTTGATGGCGTAGTAGGCATTTCTGCAACTGGCTCTGGTGCATCATCTTTAACCACAGCCGCTTTGGCTTCTTCTTTAACGGTTACTTTGGCTTCTGCGGTTGTTTTTTTCGCTTCGCGTTCCTTCAAATTTGTTATTTTAGCTTCTACATCAGCCTTAGTTACCAGCATCTCATTTAGCTTTTCTTGCTTCGAGTTGATGCGGTCTTGAATCATATTAATTTTTGCTTGGCGCAATTGTTCTTCAAGTTGTCCTCCTGAATACTCAACCCGTTTGCGTTGATACTCAAGCTCATGTGCATCCCTGTCAATGGAGTCTTGCATTTTATCAACCGCATTTATCAAGCCCTCATAACGGCGTGTCAAACGTTCTGTAGCAGAACTATCGTTAATAGCACCCGAACCAAATTTCTTTTCTTTAACTGTTTTGAACAGACGGTCAATCCTATTCCACAATTCATTAGAATGTTCTCGCGTCATTTTATGCTCACGAAACTTGTTCTGTGTTTGCTTCAACTGGTCAAAAACATCCGGGAAACCTTTGACACCTTTTTCAACTTTATGCTCAATTTCATCCAAAATTGTATTGAATTGTTCGTACCAAGTTTTAGAGTTTTCTTCAAATTCATTCATCACAGATGTCCGCATGTCTTTCAAATGTGTAAACAAACCATTCGCCATATCTCGCAATTCGTCACCATGGTCGCGAAACAAATTGCGTTCTTTTACTTGGTCTTGTACTTTGTTCCAAAAGCCTTTGAGCGAATCCCACGTCTCACCGCTGTAGTCCGTCAGTTTAGTGACTTTGTCTTCCAATTCCGCCAATTCAGATTTGTAAGCAGCATGAAGTTTTGTTGACAAGACGATAAAATGCCATTCTCCTTGAGCGCGGTTAATAATATCCGTTCTCTCTGCTTTAATATCGTCAGGTAAAAGGCTGTCTGCGACGCTTAATTCTCTTTCGATATGCGTAAACCCTTCAGGGAAAGCAACTTCGGTACCATTGCGCCACTCATTAAGCATTTGTTGTGAAAAATCAGGCGAGGCAAGTGCTTCTGGGAACATAAAAATGTCCACTTTATTGTATTCAGCGCGTAGCTGCATGGCGATTAAAACACGTTCTTCTTGTGCGTTCGTACCCCATAGAACCAGTTTAGACTTCATTGTCGTTAGGTATTTTAGTTCAAAAAATTACTGTAAAATTTAGTTTCGATGATTATCCTGTAATATGTAATCAATAATGCATAAATCTCAAACATCATACCACCCCTCAGTAATTCCGCTATTTTGGAATGTATTTTTTCTTAAATGTTTGTTTTTTTACAACCCAAAGGTAAAATGATTATGACAAAGCAACAAAGATTTTTTATTCGTAATTGTTTTTTGGAAATGCCATTTTTTCAAAAATTGTAAAAAATATCCTCAACTAATCTCTGCCAATTCTGCCGTATGTCCAAACTCCCGAAAATCAACAGGTGTGACTTCCGAAACACCTTGTTCGGGCATATGCACACCATATATAATGTCCACCGCTGCCATCGTTGCCTTGTTGTGCGTCACGATGATAAACTGCGAATCCACCGAGAATTTTTGAATAATTTTATTGAATTTTTCGATGTTTGCGTCGTCCAAAGGCGCATCCACTTCATCGAAAATACAGAACGGCGCAGGTTTGTAAAGGTACAATGCAAACAGAAATGCCGTTGCCGTCAATGTTTTTTCGCCACCTGACAACTGCGCGATGCTTTGCGGACGTTTGCCTTTGGGCTTTGCGACGATATTAATACCGCTTTCCAGCGGGTTTTGCGGGTCAGTCAATATCATGTCTGCCGTATCTTCTTCAAAAAACAACGATTTAAAGACCTCAATAAAATGCGTCCGAACGATGCCAAATGCTTCCAAAAATTGCGAGGTTGCCGTATCTTCAATCTCTTTCATTGTTGCCAACAACGAATTTTTAGCATTAACAATATCATCACGTTGTTCTGCAATCGTATCGTGACGTTCTTTCATTTCATTATACGCCTCAACAGCCATCGGATTTATCTCGCCAAATGTGTCCAAACGCCGCTTCAAATCGTCGGTTTTTTTCTGCAAATCCTCACGAACAAGCCCTTCTTTCGGCGTTTGATTGATTAAATCATTCACCGAAATGCCAAATTCAACATTCAAACGGTCGCCAATACTCGTAATCTGTAATTTGATGTCGTTAAATTTATCTTTCATCGTATTCACCAAACTTTGCACCTCGTTGCGTTGCCGATTGATGCGCCGCAAATCATCTTCCATTTTCACAATCTCATTTTTCTTTTTGAAAAACGATTGCTCAAATTCCGATAAACCCGATTCCCTTTGCCGACGTTGTTGATAAAAATCTTGAAGCGATTTTTCAAACACAATCAATTCCGTCTCAACAATTCCTAACTCTTCTTTGGCTTGTGCCAAACCTCTATTCGATGTCGCAATGCCCCCCTCAGTATCCAACAAGTTTTTTTCTCTAAAACCCAACTCCCGTTGCAATGTGGACACCTTATTTTCTTGACGAATAAATTCAACATTTTTCTCATTAAACGCTGTTGACAATTCGCTCATCAAATCCGCTACGCTGCGGTAGGAACCGTCTGCCGCCGTCATTTGATTTTTAATATCATCAGACGCTTTTTTTCTTTCAACTAATTGACTATCAATATTTTCAATCGTTTTTTTCAAACCAACAATGTGTTCATTGGCGCGTTTCTTTTTGTCATCTGCTTCTTGAATAAAAGTTGAAAAATTGTCAATACGGGTCTGCAAAAACACCTTTTGTTGCCGCGTTTGATTCAATTCATTTTGCGCTTTCTGAATCGTCGCTTTTTGTTCCGTTGATTTCAAAAAA
Source organism: Saprospiraceae bacterium (assembly GCA_043744455.1). GTDB lineage: Bacteria > Bacteroidota > Bacteroidia > Chitinophagales > Saprospiraceae > JAAFJT01. The sequence continues at coordinate 36,038 of JAYTUQ010000432.1, forward strand.
CTTATATCACCGCGCACTTGACTCAACTGCTTTTGTAAGTCCGAAGCGACCCCCTCAGTATCTTTGATTTCTTTTTCTAAAACTTCAAGATTTTTCTTTCGACCAATTTTTTTACCTTCAAATAAACCCACCGAACCACCGCTCAAACTGTATTTCCGCTTCGTAAAACTGCCGCTTTTATTCAACAACACCAATGAATGATTCTCTGAATGAGCGAAAGATAATATATCGCCATCATTTTCAACGATTAATACATTTTGTAAAAGATAATTGAACAACGTTTGATAAACCATATCCACTTGAATCAAATCCACCGCAGGACGTGCATTGACCAAACCTTTTGTCGCAAATGATGTGTTTTCAAAAGCATCTAAGATAAAAAAATGCGCTTTCCCTTTTTGTGCATTGCTCAAAAGACGCACCGCCGCCACCGCTTCTTCTGCATTTTGCACCACATAATGATTCAAAAAAGGCTCTAAATAATTCTCAACAGCTGTCCGATAACCTTCTTCCACATAAATCAAATCGCCTAAAAGCGGTGCAGTAAACGTCTTGTTTTTCGATAAAAACTGGATGGATTCAGGATAACCTTCCAGCGATTCGACCATACTTTTGGTCAGTTTAAACTCATTTTTCTTAGCATCTAACGAGCGATTGACATCAGCCAATTTTTTTGTTACGACATCTAAATTCTGATTGGCTTTTTCTAAATCCGTCAAACGTTTCGCTTCATCTGATTCAAGTTGTTGAATATCAATATTTTGTGCATTTTCTTTTTTCTTTAATTCACCTAATTGACCCCGCAGTATGTTGACCTCATTGCGTCGTCCTTGCGTTTCAGCATCGGTGCGTTCGATGTCTCGTTGCCCATTGTCAATCTGATTTGAAGCTATTGCTTTTTGCTTTTCCAACTCATTTATTTCACGTTCAATGCCTTGTTGTTGCCTCAAAAACACATCCAAGTCTGCTTTCAAAGTGCCGTGGTCATTCCGAATCGCATTGAGTTTTTCTTTAGCTTCTTCAAGTTGTGATGTCAATTTACTTTCAAGCCGCTTTTCACCATTGATGTCATCGCGATAAAAATCAATTTCCTCTGCCAATTTACCGACCCGCGTTTTTGCCGAATTGACCTGTTCAACTAATTTCGTGATGTTTTGCTCCGCATACAATTTGCGTTGTTGCGCCATACGTTTGTCATTTTCCATACCCCGCAAACGTCCGACGACGCTGTTCAAATCGCGTTGTCGTTCACTCAATTCCTGCTCTTTATCGAGGTTTTCCTTCTTGTCACGCTCAATTTGCGCTTCCAATTTGACCCCCTCAGTATCCAAGTGCCTATAACGGTCGGTTTCAATCTCTACATTCTTCTCCGTTTTTTTATAATCATCTTTAAAAACAGATAATTTCAAAACAGCCAAATCAACTGCTTTTCCCCGATATTCAACCTTAATATCTATATATTTTTGGGTACGTGCCGCTTGTTTTTCAAGCGTTTTTAGATTGTTAGTTATTTCAAACAACAAATCTTCAATGCGGTTAAGGTCTTCTTCTGTGGCATTGAGTTTGTTCAATGTTTCATTTTTCCGCGCTTTATATTTTGAAATCCCCGCCGCTTGTTCGAGCATCATGCGGCGCGAGTTTTGTTTATCATTCAAAATCTCATCCACCATGCCCAAAGCGATGATCGCATAAGAATTTGAGCCAATACCCGTGTCCATAAACAACGAAGTAATGTCCTTCAAACGGCACGTCACACCATTCAAACGATATTCACTTTCGCCAGAAGCATACAGAATACGTGTAATTTTAATAGATGTATAATCCGTTGGCAACAAATTTTTTGTATTGTCAAACGTCAAACTCACTTGCGCCAATTGTCCGGGTTTGCGCTTTTTAGTGCCATTAAAAATGACCGAATTCATCTTATCGAGCCGCAACTCACTCGATTTCTGTTCGCCCAAAACCCAGCGAATGGCATCCACAACATTCGATTTGCCTGACCCATTCGGACCGACAATGCCGATGACGTTTTCATTAAAATTGATAACTGTATCGTTCGCAAAGGACTTAAAACCTTTGATTTCAAGCGTTTTTAATCGCATAATTTATTGTCATTAGTCATTACACTTATGATTATTGCAGTGCAACCATTGGCGGAAAAAGCGGGTAAAGATAAGGTTTTAAGGCAAAAAGTAGGCTTTTTGCGACTTATGGATTCAATTCTATTTCCTAATAGTTTTTTGTCTTTTTTCATCCTCCAAACCGACAGTGCCCCTAAAGAGATTAAACAAACAACTGACCCAAATCTGAATAACTGACAACCTCAAAACCTTCACCCAAAGGATAACTATCTGAAACGGGAGCGACAATAACGTTGCGTCGTGTTTTGAGGTCACTGGCAGCAATGCGGAGACTTTTCGTAACCTTCGGTGCAGATGTGTGTTTTATTTCTATCAAAATATCGGGCAAACCTGCTTTTACGATGACTAAATCCGCTTCAGTGCCGTCTTGGGTTCTATAAAAATAGAGTTCGTGTCTGTTGGGTAGCATCGTCGCAATTTCTTGAATGATATAGCCTTCCCAAGATGCTCCGAGTGCAGGATGTCCTTGCAGTTGTTCAAAATTTTCTATGGCTAATAATGCGTGTAAAATACCCGTATCTCGAATGTAAACTTTGGGCGTTTTTACAATTCGTTTTGAAATATTGGTAAACCATGGTTGCAAACGGCGAATCAAATAGGATGCTTCAAAAAAATCAATGTACCGCCGTATCGTGGGAGCTGAAACACCTAAAGAATTACCAATGGATTCAAAATTTATCAAATTGCCATTCCAATGTGCCAACATTGTCCAAAGCCGACGGGTGAGCAAGGGATTTGCACCTAAACCCAAAAGAGGCAAATCTCTTTCAAGATATGTTTTGATGAAATTTTCGCGCCAATCTATACTATTCCTGTCGTCACTTGCCAAGAGGCTTTCGGGAAAACCACCACGCAACCAATGCACCCTATACGATGCCAATAATGCCGTTTCAAGATGCGACAAAGGCGACAATTCAAAGTAAGCAATTCGCCCAGCCAATGACTCTGAAGTATCTCGAATCAAATCAGGAGAAGCTGAACCTAATAGAATAAAGCGATTCGGTACACGGTGTTGGTCAATGACACCCCTCAGTATGGGAAACAAATGAGGTACGCGTTGCACTTCGTCCAATATGACTGTCTTTTCTTGTAAAGGCTCAAAAAACAAATATGGGTCATTGAGTTTGTTAAGGTCTCGCGGGTTTTCGAGGTCAAGGTATAACGTCGGACGGGTCAATTGTTTGGCAATGTGTTGCGCTAAGGATGTTTTACCCACCTGTCGAGGTCCCACAATTCCGACTGCGGGGAATTGGGTGAGTAAGCGCAATATGTCATTTTCTGCTGTGCGGGTGATATAGGGTGTTGCCATTTTTATTATTTTATTATTTTACCCTGCAAATCTAAAATAAAATTTTCGATTTGCAGGGTAAAATAATAATTCATTTTCTCTACAAATCCCAAATGGAAAGATTAGATTCTATCTGCTAACAGTTTTCTGTCTCTTTTATCATGCAAAACTGCTGCGACATTGACAATGTCATGCAATTGATCGTAGTCATAATAAATTGTATAAGGAAATTTTTTCAGCATTGTCCCGCGAAAGTTTTCCGCACGTATAGGAGAGGCTTCAGGATGTTTAGCGATAAATTTTAATCGTTCATTTACATCTTTTGAAAATCGTTGTTCAAGTCCAGAACTTTGTGAATCATACCAATCGAGAGCATCTTGTAAGTCGTCCAAAGCCGCTTTAAAGATGTGAATAGTGCTACTCATAGTATTGTTTTTTAATCTTTTCGTTTAGCTAATACTTGCTGTGCTTCTTCCCATGTAAAAAATTGAGCATCAGCACTGTTCATAGCAGTCCTTCGTTCACGTAAGATAATTGCGTGTTCTTCAATCACTTCATCGTCAATAGATAAAGTCGAAATGTCGGTGATGACTTCAACATTCAAACGCTTCAAAACCTCCAAGATGAAAGCGATTTCTTTACTGTTATTGGGCAATTGGATTGTTGCTAACATTTTTTAATTTTTAAACAAAAATAAACACTTTTTTCAAATAACGATTCCTTTTCTCTACAAATCACCCAACTGCGGGCGCATAACAATCTCCTCAATCACTGCCGCCGCAGACATCCGCAAGGCAGCGACCACCGCTTCAGCAATGTCACGCGCTTGCATCAGTCGCTCTTCAGGTGCTTCAAAACCTGCCCATGAATCTGACCACGTCGCACCGGGCATAATAGCCGTGACTTTGATGCCTTGCGTTTTCAACTCTTGACGTAGGTTTTTGGTAAAACCCAAAAGGGCATATTTTGAAATAGAATATGAACCCCCATTCGTGTAAGCAGAGGTCGAAGCCGTGCTACACATATTAAATATGTAGCCTTTTTTCAAGGATAACATCAACGGCAACAAGGCGCGGGTGAGGTGATAGGCGGAATACAGATTGGTTTCTATCATTTTTTCTAAATCCCCATCCCCCTCAGTATAAATCGCCCCTGGAATGAAAATACCGGCATTATTGACCAACACATCTACACGTTGCCATTGATTGTCAATGAGTTGTGCAAATTGTACGACCTCTTCTTTTTTACTCATATCCACCACTTTTGTGATGAGTTCGACGTTTGCAAAGCGGGAACTGAAATCTTTTTGCATCTCTAATAAGTCTTCTTCGTGGCGGCTGCAAACGGCAATATCGTACCCCTCAGTAGCAAGACTTTCTGCGATGGCACGACCGATGCCTTTTGTTGCGCCCGTGATAACAGCTTTTCTTAACATTTAATTGAAATATGAATGATGAAATATAAATGATGAAAAAGGAGAATTTTGGTTGGTTTCAAGCAAATTTAGCTTTTTACTACGAAGCTGAAACGTTTTATCCTATTTTTGGTTTTAAATAATAAAAACGTATGACTGATAATTCTTTGTTTCCAGAAAAACCACTCGTCTTGTTTGACGGTGTTTGTAACCTATGTAGTGCCTCTGTGCAATTCATCATTGAGCATGACCCAGAAGGTAAATTGATGTTTGCTTCGCTTCAATCAGAGCGCGGACAAGCCATTTTGAAGCATTTGGGTATGAGAACCGATGATTTCGATACGTTTATTTTTATTGAAAACGGCAAGGCTTATACACGTTCAACGGGCGTATTGAAAGAAGTACGTTACTTTTCAGGCTTGTGGAAAATGTTTTATGCGTTAATCATTGTGCCTCGTCCGATTAGAGATTTTTTTTATAATATAATTGCTAAAAATCGCTATCGTTGGTTTGGCAAAAAAAATGAGTGTTGGTTGCCCACACCAGAATTGCGCATGCGGTTTTTGACGACTTGATTGAGATTACTGATTTTTTTTGACCAATGATTAGACTGATTTATATGATTTACACTGATTTTTTTACAGCAAGAAATAAAAATCAGTGTAAATCAGTCGTATCAGCCCAATCAGTGGTCTTTCTTTCACAAAATACTCAAAACAAAGACTTTATGAAAAAATATACCAATCTAATGAACTGGTTTTTACTGTTCATTTTCTTATTCACATACCCCCTCAGTATAAAGGGTCAAAATTTTCATCGTATTGATTCCTTGGCGATGAAAACACCTTTGCGGTCAGCACAATCAACTAAAGATTTAGTTAACTTTTGCAAAGCCAATGCACGGAATGACATGGAAATTGCCCGTTTTTATTTTGTTTGGATTGCGCGCCATATTCGTTACGATTTAGAAACGGCTAATTTAATCCGCCTTGAATTTGACTCTAAAAAGCAGTCTCCGATGACTGTTTTTGCAAGTCGTAAAGCGATTTGTACAGGTTATGCGCGTTTGTTGGTGTATTTATGCCGCCAATCTAATATCCCTGCACTCTATATTGCGGGTTATGGCAAAGATGAAATGAGGACAGACAGCATCGAAACGCATGCTTGGAATGTGCTGAAAATGGGTGGCGAATGGGTGCTTTGTGACCCCACTTGGGCTTCCAATGTATTGGAAAGCGACAGCACTTTTTTGGGCGTACCGTTTGAACGTTATTTTATGGGGACGACGGATTATTTTCAAAAAGGGCATTTGCCATATGACCCAGTTTTTCAATTGACAAAGGAAATGAGGACAAAGCAACAATTTTTTGGACTTACTGAGGGGGGGGATTCGGAGATGCCTGATGAAGATTTTACAACGATTTTGAATAAGGATTACGCGATTGACTCTTTGGATTTTATGATTTTGAGCCATCGGCGTGGCATGGCATTTATGCCAGACGATGACAATGTGTTAGGGAAACTGCGCGGTGTGCTGAAAGAAAAGCAGAATTTAATGCTCAAAAATGTCCATGAAAGCCTTTCCGATTTTAGCAATTCGGCTGAAAAAAATCTCGAAAAAATGTCTTTAAGTGCTTTAAAAGACTGGTTCGATAGATTTCAAAAATTAGCGCAACCCTTACAAATAACTCTTGAAACAAATAAAGAAATTGAAAAATTAGAAACAAAAGAAGAAAAAGTCATTGAAGCCAAAGAAAGTGGGCGGCAAATTGCGTATTTGATTAATTATTTTTCTCAAAGTTGGAATCGTGTTAAAACGGAATTAGAGAAACGAAGATGATAAATTCGTATTATTTACGTGGATTAGAAATAAAATTTACTTAATTTTATTGTTTTATTATATATTTTAAAATAACAAAGTATTTAAATTTTTAAAATGACAAAAAAGCACAATATTTGATTCTCGAAATTGGTATCGACACTTTAACAAATTAACCAATAACTAAAATCGAATTCTGTGCTAAAATTTTTGTGGGTTCTGCCTTTCTTACTCTGCCTATCGAAAAACCTTTTATCTGAAAACTTTAATCATATCGATTCTTTATCAATCAAAACGCCTCCTGAAAAGATGCGGTCGTTGGATGAACTCGTATCTTATTGCGAAACTCAGGTACCTACCGACATAGAACGAGTCCGTTTTTATTTTGTTTGGGTTGCTTCACATATCCGATATGATGAAAAAACGGAGTATGACAAACAAAATCCTTTGACTGTTTTTCAAACAAAAAAAGCTGTTTGTAGTGGTTATTCAAGATTATTGATGCAGTTATGTGAGCAATCGAATATTGCTGTAAGGTATGTTGCTGGCTATGGCAAGGATGTCAATGATGAGGAAAATATTCAAAATCACTCTTGGAATATCATCTTAATTGATGGAAAATGGCATTTTTTTGATGTTACTTGGGCGGCGACGGAGATAGAGGATGTGAATAGTTCGCCTTCATTCACGGATTGGTTTATGACACAGACGGAAGTCTTTCAAAAAACACATTTATCTTTTGACCCTGCGTATCAATTGAAAAATCAATTGATGACACGCAGTGATTTTTTTAATAAAACAACAAATAAAGCCATTTTTACTGAGGGGGTGCAAAAGTCAAATTTTGATTTCACTCAAATTTTGACAAATGAAAATGGGTTGGATTCCTTAGAAAGGACGTGGTTGAGTTTTCGGCGAGCCTATGATTTTATGCCGATGGATTCTGCTGTTGCCATAAAATTAGCAAAACTACAAGCTGCCAAAGTGATGCCCATTTTTGACTATATTCAAGAGTTTATTAAAAATGATTATCCAAAAATAAAGCAAATGCCTGTGGCTGTACGAAGAGTTTTGGCTTCAAGGCTTCAAAATAATGAATTTTCTTTGTCGGAAGCCTTGAATCTTTATGCAGAATTAGCCAATTTTCCACTGTCTGATGACAACAAAAAGGCGATAAAGCAAAACCTTTTGTATTATCAAACATTAACGAATTTTGTAAAAAATACTTTAAATGAATGGAATAATGAAATCGCTTTGCGAGAGTAATTTTTTATAACAACATCAACAATGCTTCAAAACCTTTTTCTTAACATAGAAAAAGGTTTTTTTTGTTTAATTTTGAACCAAAATCCTCGTTTTTCTTTACAAATTATATTTTTTGAACCGGAAATCAATAACATGCCTACTAAATTTTCACGCGTCATCTTGCCTATTGCATTTATTTTAATTTGGGCAAATTGTAACCACACAACCAACTTTGAACCGATTCCTGACGGAGCAACTGAAATTCAAGCCTCTGAACAACGCTCGGGCGATGCGGTCGCAGGGCGTGCCTACTTATATGGAGGCGACTATCTCAGCAGTGGCATTCCGTTCGATATTTATAAATCTGTCCCTATTTTCTCCTCGAATAGCCCCGATGATTTAGGTCGAACGGGCGACAACAAAGGTATTCCGTTTAATTACACGGTCACTACGGCTTCAAACGGTGTTAAAGTCGTTTATACCAATTGTATGAGTTGCCACGCTGACCGTTTGAATGGTCAAGTCGTTGTTGGTTTGGGCAATACAACGGCGGATAATACGCAGGACATCGGTATGGTCTTGGGCATTGTGGATGGGATTGTGCAAAATAGTTATGGCATCAATTCCAAGGAGTGGGCGGCGTATATGCCATTTAGTCGTGGGTTTAAAAGCATTTCGCCTTATATCAAAATGGACACGCGTGGGGTGAGTCCTGCGGATAAAATTTTTGGCACATTGTCTGCTTTTCGACATGATAAAAAATTGACATGGGTTGAGACGGCTCAATTCACCATTCCAACGCGCGTAATCCCAACGGATGTGCCTGCTTGGTGGTTGATGCGTAAAAAACGTGCTTTGTATTACAATGGTCTGGGCGTGGGTGATTTTGGTCGTTTGAGCATGGCATCCGCTTTGGTTTCTATGTTGGACAGCACGGAAGCCCGTAAAATTGACGCGCGCTTTCCTGATGTCATGGCTTATTTACGCACGTTGCGCCCCCCTCAGTATCCGAACGTAATTGACCAAACTTTGGTCATAAAAGGTCAAAATATTTTTGAAATTAATTGTCAAAAATGTCATGGTAAATATGGCAAAGAAGAAACATATCCGAATTATCTCATTGATTTACAAACAGTTGGCACCGACCGGGCTTTGGCAGACGAATATGCCCAATACCCCGATTACGACCGTTGGTACAACCGCAGTTGGTTCAATCAAAAACCTGCGGCTGCTCAATTATTGCCCACAAAAGGTTATGTCGCGCCGCCGCTGGATGGCATTTGGGCAACCGCGCCCTACCTCCACAACGGTTCTGTGCCAACGCTCGATGATTTGCTCAATTCATCGCAACGCCCTGAAAAATGGAGTCGGAGTTTTGATAATACAGCGGATTATGATGCTGTTAAAGTAGGTTGGAAATACAAAATAGAAACGACAAAAAGCAATAGCAAAACCTACGATACAAAACAGTTAGGTTATGGCAATCAAGGACATACGTATGGTGATAAATTAACTACCGAAGAACGCAAAGCACTCATAGAATACCTTAAAACAATCTAAATAAAGGAAAATGGATAATGGAAAATGGATAATGGAAAGTGGATAATGGAAAATGGAAAATGGAAAATGGAAAGTGGATAATGTTAAAATTTTCCATTATCCACTTTCCACTTTCCATTTTCCATTATCCACTTTCCTTTATTTACCTTTTTTCTTCTTTTTTTTCCAGAACTTCCAATCATCATTTTTGAAATAGCGTTTGGCAAAAACATAGCGGATAGAAATAGCAGATTGCCAGCTAAAACCAGAAGTTGATTCATCGCCACCGCCGAGTTTCAGAAGCGGTTTAAAATCACCTGCAATATTGAACTTTCCTAAGGTTATTTCCAAGCCAGCAATCGGTGTAATACCCCACGGGTCGGTGGGTTGAACGATAACATTTGTTCTTTTCGTTAACCATGTTTTATACAATCCACCGCCAAAATAGAGATTAAAACCATTCGTTAAAAGGTTTTTATGCTGTTCACCAAGCACAGATAAGGTCACATCTTGCGATTTAAAACCACGTTGCAAAATGCCTTCAACCGTTGTATGGAGTGCCACTTGTTGTTGCACAGTTAAGCCCCAACCATCGCCAATACGCGCACCTGCGGCTGTGCCATAAGCTTGAGCCGAGATACTGAGGGGTGTCAAAAAGAACAAAAAGCAAGGGATAATGCAGAATAATGGACGACATAAGAGTTTTTTCATAAAACAGTTTTGTTTTTTATTATTAGTATAAAATCATGAGTCGGGCGTACTAAAACTAAAATTCATTTGAAAGTCAATTATTTAGGTATATAAATTCTTACTAATAACATACGACATACTCATCAATCAGTTTTTACGTGTTTTCAGAACGCAAGGCAAAAGAGTTTATTCTAATAAAATGCTAATTACGAGACTTTATTAAAAAATCGATAACTTTATTTAAATCGAAATCTGTTTCGCCCGAAAGCCTAAGCACCTCATATTGAGCATTATTAAAAATCGTCAGACCGAATTGCTGATAACTTGTCCAAATATGCTCAATATACCAATCAGGCACTTTTTCCCAGCGTTTATCTGCCGCTTTGCGACTTAAAAAAGTGGGTTTTGACATGTCAACAAACAAAAATTTATTAAAAAGACAATTAATACCTTCGGCATAAAAATTGAGTAACCCCTCAGTAATGACATGGTCAAATTGTTGTTGAGCATCTAAAATTGCTTGTCTATATCGTTGAAAATCAATGGATTCGGACGTTTCCCAATTAATTTCAATGTCTTTGCCATTCTGAATTTTAGGTATTTTTTCCTTTGGAAAAACATAATCATCTTGCGCCAAAATAGTGGCTGTTTGCCCCCCCTCAGTAAAAAAGGAGAAAATAAGTGCTGCCAATGTTGATTTGCCACTGCGACTGATGCCGCCGATGCCGATGGTCATAATACAGAAATAATTTGATTAAACGTTTGAATGTAACGCTGTGTCTAAAAACTGCGTTTTCAATAACTTAGGGTCGGTGATGTTCGCCGTAAACTTACAGTGAAAAAAGCGACACAAAGATTTGTCATTTTTGTCGTAATAATAGAGCCATCGGCTCGGTCTATTGTGTAGCGGCGGATTTCAGTCCGCCGAAAATATAGCACAGACCGCATGAGTTCCGTAGGAACGATACATATTTTATATGCCGTTCCTACGGAACTCATTAGTGGCTCATGATATTACGGCGGATTGAAATCCGCCGCTACAAAATGTGCCAAGCCTACGGCTTTTTTTAAACCAAAACAACCAATCTTCTTGGC
>JAYTUQ010000433.1:0-15563 GCA_043744455.1 Saprospiraceae bacterium
CTCGTAAAGATATTTCTTCTTGTTCTGTCATCAATCTAAGGTATAACTTTTTTCTTTATCCAATATTTTATTTTATTTCACTCTACCTGTGTAGTTACAGAAAAACAATAAAAAAAAACATCTAAAAAAATGATTGGTTACATTCTTCTTACCGTGTACTGCTTATGTGTTTTATTCACCACTTTTTATTGCGTTATGCAGTTAGACTTGCTCTTTTGGTATCGCAAAAAAAAGAATGATGAAATTCCACAACTTGTTGATTTTCCAACAGTTACGATTCAATTACCTATTTATAATGAGGCTTTTGTTGCGGAGCGTTTGATTGATAATATTGTTTTGATGGATTATCCTGCCGACAAATTAGACATTCAAGTGCTTGACGATTCAACTGACGAAACAGTAGGCATCATCGCGCGCAAAGTCGAAGAATATCGTGCAAAAGGCGTTAATATCAATCATGTCCGTCGCCCCGACCGTTCTGGTTTCAAAGCAGGTGCTTTACGCGATGGTTTACAACTTATAGATTCTGAATTTGTCGCCATTTTTGATGCTGACTTTTTGCCGAAAACAGATTTTTTGAAGCAAACAGTTCCTCACTTCTTTAAAGACCCTTCGGTCGGTGTTGTACAAACACGCTGGGAACACTTGAACGAAGATTATTCTCTTATCACAAAATTACAAGCCATGCAGCTCAACGTGCATTTCACAATTGAGCAAGCTGGTCGTCAACGCGGCGGTTTTTGGTTACAATTCAATGGTACGGCAGGCGTTTGGCGTCGTCAAACCATCGAAGAAGCAGGCGGATGGCACTCTGATACACTCACAGAAGACCTTGACCTTAGCTATCGCGCTCAGTTGAAAGGGTGGAAAATTGAATTTCTCGAACACGTTGGTACACCTGCTGAATTACCTGCCGAAATGAATGGTTTGAAAGCGCAACAATTCCGTTGGATGAAAGGCGGTGCTGAAAATGCCCGTAAATTGCTCAAACTCGTATGGAATGCACCCCTCAGTACACCGCAAAAAGTACACGCTACGCAGCATTTAATGGCAAGTGGTATGTTCTTCGCACTTTTAATTTCTGCGATTGTGAGTGTGCCATTGGTATATTTTATTGATAATTTGACTTTTGACACAAAACTCTTTTTCGTTTCGTTGATTGGCTTGTTCTCAATTATAGCCCTAAGTATGGTGGCTAATTTGCAAGAATACAATATGCAAGGCAAAACTAAGTTTGAGAAAATTGTCAATATGATTCTCATTTTCCCTATTTTCTTATCAATGGCAATGGGTATGAGTTTACACAATGCCATTGCGGTTTGGGAAGGTTACACAGGTCAAAAATCACCATTTGTACGTACGCCAAAATACGGTTTGCAAAACAAAGACACCCAATTCACAAAACGCCAATACATACCGCGTAATTTGCCGACTTCGACCGTTATTGAAGCATTTTTAGCATTTTATTTCATGTTTGGTTTGTATTTGAGTATGGTAACGGGTGTTCACGAATTCCAAATTTTCCACTTAATGTTGGCTTTTGGTTTCGGTGCAATCAGCTTTTTCTCAATCCGTCACCACATGCTCGCGCAAGCAGCTGCGTAATGCGTGGGTACGTCAAATACTTAATCTCGACTATTTTTTTAGTTTGCCTCGTGCAAATTAATTTTTTCATACAACGGCATGAGTTTGCAACATTGTTTGCAACTTATGCCGTTTTTTTTGTGGCTTATTTATTTGTTTTAAAAAAAGCCACAACGGAGAAAGACCATTCCTTTTTTATCATAATTGGTTTACTATTGAGGGGTGTCGCAGTATTTAGTTTTCCAAACCTATCTGATGACATTTATCGCTTTCTATGGGATGGACATTTGATAAACTTAGGTGAAAACCCGTTTAATCACACCCCTCAGTATTATATTGAAAATCAACTGTTTACAGAGCGATTAACGCCTGAATTGTTTTCAAAACTCAACTCTGCCCCATACTATTCCGTCTATCCTTCTGTGTGTCAAGGTATATTTACATTGGCTACTTTTTTATTTCCTAAGAGCCTATATGGGGCTGCAGTTGTCATCAAGTTATTTTTATTTTTATGCGAGATTGGCAGTATTTTTTTGATGAAACGAATGACGGCTGATAAAGGCATTTACCATATAAATGCAACGCTTATTTATGCGCTTAATCCATTGATAATCATTGAATTAGTTGGAAATGCACATTTTGAGGCAGCCATGATTTTCTTTTTTATATGGGCTGCTTTTTTATTAAAACAAAAAGATTCTCAAAAACCTATGGATAGACTGCTTTTAAATCACCGTATCAGTCATGTTCGTGGCATATTTTTGAGTGCCTTCGCCTTTTCGCTATCCGTCGTTTCTAAGATGTTGCCGCTCATGTTTTTACCATTATTTTTTAAAAAATTAGGTTTAAAACGAAGCTTATTCTTTTGGACAATGGTCGGTGTTTTAACATTCATTTTCCTTTTACCTATTTATAATGTATTGTTTATCAATAATATAGGTAAAAGTCTGGGTCTATATTTTGGTAATTTTGAATTTAATGCCAGTATTTTTTATGTTTTTAGAGCCTTTGGTTTTTGGGTTTATGGTTATAATATGATTCATCAAATCACGCCGTTCCTGACGTTTTTTGTTGTTATTTTTATTTTAAAAAAATCATTTTTCACCCCCCCTTCCCCCCCTCAGTATAAAAGCCTTTTTTTCGAAGATTGTTTGCTCGTCGTTTCTCTTTATTTTGCTTGTGCGACGACCATTCACCCTTGGTATGCCGCTTTCCCTTTGGCAATTTCTGTGTTTACAAAATGGCGATTCCCTATTGTTTGGACTTTGTTCATTTTTCTAACTTATGCAGGATATACTGAGGGGTCGTCAAAACATACTGAAAATATGACTTTTGTAATTATTGAGTATTCAATTGTTTATGCTTTTTTTGCGTTTGAATGGTCTCAAAAAAAGATGTTTAAACTGTAAAATAGGGTTGGAGCTTTATTATTCTTCAAAAATTATCTTTAGTTTTATCACTGATTAAAAACAAAATATTTATTAAATCAATGAAAATAACAGTGTACGATGAAAAAAACGTTTTTACCGCTTCTTTTTTTAAGCTCAATGCTGATATGTTGTGATAATAAAATCGCCACAAACAGCAACGGCGAACGACATTTTAGTTAAAGTTGATTGTACACAAATTGCTACAGGTATTGAAAATGCTATACTTGCTGTTGATGCGATGCAAAATATAAAAAGATAAATTTTTTTTGCAATAAAAAATGGCTCATCAAGTAACCGTCTGATGAGCCATTTTCTATTATTGAGAGGATAAAAAACAAGCCTATTTTACCCGCAATTGCTGTCCTGGCTTTATTACGTTATCCGCTAAGCCATTCATTTGTTTCAATACATCTACCGTCACCCCATATTTCCGAGAAATAGCCCACAATGTTTCTTTTACTTCAACTGTATGATATTGAGCTCCCGTAGGCGTTGGTTTAGGCTTAGTTGTCGTTGATGGATATGGATTAGTGGTTGACGGATACGGATTAGTGGTTGACGGATACGGATTGGTGGTTGACGGATACGGATTGGTAGTTGACGGATACGGATTAGTAGTTGACGGATACGGATTAGTGGTTGGTGGATAGTACTGCGGATTAGTAGACGAAGGCTGCCCATTTGGCGTAATCTCAAACCCTAAACCTGAGCCATTAGCAGGAATCGTTGCTGTGGGCGGAAGCGTTACAACATTGGGATTTCTGATAGTCGAAGTATCCATTTTACAACGCCGCCATTCGCCAAAAGTATCCCGTAAAGCAGGTTTGTCTGCACCTTCGAACCAACCGCGACGCAACAATATAAATTGACCTACCCCAGGTTGTTCGCCAGGGCGCATTTCATTTTTTGAATACAATTTTGATAATTTAATCGCAAATTTTTGAGAAATGTCATACATCGTTTCACAATCTCTGACTCTATATGTTTTCTCACTGCCCCGCCAATAACTGCGTTTTTTCTGCAAATAAATGACCGTTCCTTCGGGCATTGGCGTACGAGGGTCTGGTAATTCTTCATTGTATGATTGAATATCACCAATGCCCACACCAAATTTACCTGCCAATTCATAAGGTGTCATTTGACCATAGGCTCGAGCATATTTGACATTATTGCGATCCCCCTCAGTATCAATAGGCTTTGGATAAGTCGTTACAGGTGTAGTATTTTGCCAACCGGGAAGCCAAGCAGTATTCGGGTCGGTAATAGTAGGTGTGGTCGGGTTAGTTGATGGTAAGCCACTAACAGGAAAATCATCATTCGGGCGTGGCGAGCCAGATGTACCACCCCCTGTATTGGTCGCCACATCTTTTAAAGAGTAAGTATCATATTGTGACAATTGATAATCTTGAATGATTTTGATGAGCTTATCTGAATAATCTTGTGCCGTTGCATAACCCGCACGTTGTAAACCTTGTGACCAACCTACATAATCCGTTCTGGGCAACTGAAACAAAGAGCCATAACGATTAACTTTTGCAGGATCGCGTAAGAAATCAGAATGCGCCATGAAAGACTCATCGGCATTACTATATACGCGAAAGCACGACTTAATCAACTGTCCCGTCAACGGGTCAATATCATCATCTTCTTTATAAAATCTTTCCCCTTGCCATGTAGAATGACATTTTATGCCAAAATGGTTGTTGTAACTAAAAGCGAGCGTGCTGCGTCCAGCGTTCGATTCAAGTAAGCCTTGCGCCAGTTTAATGCTGGCAGGGACACCTGTTCTCTCCATCTCACTGATGGCGATACGTTTGAAGCGATCGATATAACCAAGCCGCGCCTCTTGCGTGGTTATCGTTGGTGTACCCGCCTTGTTGTAAGCCGTGGGCAATTTTGCTTGTGAAGATTTGGATTGGCTGCTACGGTTGAAAAAGCCACAAGATGACAGAGAGCATAAAGTGACAGCGCCTAGGGCAATTACCCAAAAAGATGAGAACGAAATAAGATGATTGCTTTGTTTCATAGTGATTAAATCAATAAAGTTAGGTCAGGAAAAATATTTGAAGATTAGAGCTGAATAAGCTGTTTTTCAAACGATTCTACATTAGATTTTATTTTTATTATTAAAAATAAAAACGAACTTGCATTGTTTGAAGTTCAAAGTTAAAGTTTTTGTATAAATATTTCTCAAAAAAAAGTATTTTAATCATTCCTGCGTTTAGTATAACATTCAAAATAACCTAAAAGAGTAAGGGTAAAACTCATTCTCATGATGAATTTACAAATGTTAAAAACAAAATACTTACAAGAATATTGACAATCAATTTCTATTTTTGCGACCGAAATATTTTTTTAAAATTATCTACTAAAACAACACAATGATAAATGACACATTTTTTACTTCAAAAAAACGAATACTGTTTGGGTTTTTTTGCCTAATATTTATACTAAATGGAAGGACAACAAACGCACAAATCAATGCTTTTGTCGGATATGTTTATTCTAATAATGATGATGGTAAAGTTTTTAATAATATCATTGAACGCTATAATACCAGCAATCCAACTTTATTGCAGCCCATGAAACTGCTAAAAACATTACATGGTGTCGACATTGGTATTCGCTATCGAATTCCTGCAGTTAGTTTTGAATTCAATTGGATTAATAAATTTAACCAGATAAATGACCGCGTAAAAGCAAGTGATAATACTGAATATAAAAATACTCTATACTATAAAAGCCAAACATTCTGTCTGGGTATTGAGTTCTTTTATAACTGGATTGGCATAGGTGCTTCTCTCGATTGGAATCACTTAATCATAAAAAAAGAAAAATCAACAGATAGAATTAGAGAAGAATGGCTCTCCCAAAGTGGGTTATCCAACCATATTTTTCTAAATTTCGAATTCGATATGAACGATGCCATGGCTATCAGTATTCGCCCTTTTGTCCAATTGCCCTTATATAAAAACGATTTTTATAACATCGAAGCACATTTGAATCCCGATATAGCCAGAACATCTGACCCACAAATGTATAGACATAAAGTAGTCAATTGGGGTTTTAAATTGCTTTTTGTGAATGGGACGAAGACAAAATGATGATGTAATCGTTGTTAATTATCAAAATATTTCGTACATTTAAGGTGCTTTTTTAACACGACATTTTTTAGATTAGACATATAAATAACATGAAATCATTTATTCTTTTTCTCTTTTTTTCAGCCTTTAATTTATCAATTTCGGCTCAAAAACATGTACCAAAAACAGTAACTGATGATACGCAGTCTGACTTTACGGTATCAAAATCAAATTCATGGCTTGATAGATTTGAAAAACGCCAAAACAAAATGATACAGTTTTTGGGTCTAACACAGCTACAAAAAAAGAGCCTCGATACGCTCAATGACCATTTCGTGACCCAGCGCGTTTTACTTCAAGAAGACAAACTCAATATGCGCAATCGTACGGCTCATCTTGAAATCATGCGCCGGGAAAGAGAAAAGAAGTTTAGAGAAATCCTCACGGATGCTCAATTAAACAAATGGAATGATTTGAGAAAAGGACAAAGAAAAAAGGCTTTTCGCAAAAAATAAACACAGACAATATTTAAAGGGAATTTGTTATGCTAATATCTTGTCAAATCGACCCCCTCAGTAATTTCTGTCTGAAATACTGAGGGGGTCTCTTTTTTTACAAAACTCAAACAAATTACCTTTTTTAAGCATAAAAAATATACTTTTGCGAAATTTTTAAAAGAAAATCACTCATTTATGGAATATAACGCAAGTAAAATCGAAGAAAAGTGGAAAAAGTTTTGGGCAGACACCCAAACTTATAAAGTGGAAAATGGTGGCACAAAGCCCAAATTCTATATCCTCAATATGTTTCCCTATCCCTCAGGCGCAGGTTTACACGTGGGACATCCGTTGGGCTACATCGGAACGGACATTTTTGCGCGTTATAAACGCCTCAAAGGGTTCAATGTTTTGAATCCGATGGGCTATGATTCGTTTGGTTTGCCCGCAGAACAATATGCCATTCAGACAGGAACGCATCCGGCGGTGACGACAGTGAAAAATATTGAAACGTTCAGAGGGCAACTTGATAAAATCGGTTTTTCATTTGATTGGAGTCGTGAAGTTCGGACCTCTGACCCTGCTTATTACAAGTGGACGCAGTGGATTTTTATGCAGTTGTTCAATCATTATTATGATAAAGATGCGGATAAAGCGGTGAAAATCAGTGATTTGGTCGCTCGTTTATCTACCGAAGGCAATGCCAAAATCCATGCTGTTTGCGATGAAAACACCCCCTCAGTATCTGCGGCAGATTGGAATACGATGAGTGAAAAAGAGCAACAATTATTTTTGATGCATTACCGTTTGACATTTCCAGAAGAAAGTTTTGTCAATTGGTGTCCGCAATTAGGTACTGTTTTGTCGAATGATGAGGTCAAAGAAGGCGTTTCTGAACGTGGCGGCTATCCCGTTGAACGCAAATTAATGAAACAATGGGCAATGCGTATAACTGCTTATGCCGACCGTTTGATTGATGGTTTGAACGAAATCGAATGGTCTGAATCTTTGAAAGAACAGCAGCGCAATTGGATTGGGCGTTCGCAAGGTGCATCAGTTAAATTTCCATTGCCCCCCCCAACCCCCGAAGGGGATGCTTCCTCTCAAAATCACCCGCTGTGGGTTAAGAATATTGAGGTCTTTACAACCCGTGTGGATACAATATATGGTGTCACTTTTATGGTGCTTGCGCCTGAACATGAGTTGGTTAACAGCATCACAACGCCCGAACAACATACCGAAGTAGAAGCCTATCAAACATGGGCAGCTTCGCGTTCAGAAGTTGACCGTATGACGGAAGCCAAAAAGGTGACGGGTGCGTTCACAGGGGCGTATTGCATCAATCCTTTCAATGAGGAACGTGTGCCGATTTACATCGCCGATTATGTGTTGGCAGGCTACGGAACGGGTGCCGTTATGGCTGTTCCGTCGGGAGATCAACGGGATTGGAATTTTGCAAAACACTTTAATTTGCCTATTATTCCAATTCTTGATGCTCAAAAAGACATAGAAACTGAAGCAGATAATACAAAAGAAGGGCAATACATCAATTCGGATATCATCAATGGTATGACGTATGCAGAAGCAACAAATACCTTGATAGCTTCACTTGAAGAACGGGGTTTGGGTAAAGGAAAAGTGCAATATCGCTTGCGCAATGCCGTATTCAGTCGTCAACGTTATTGGGGTGAACCAGTGCCTGTTTATTGGAAAGAGGGCGTTCCTTATTTGATTGAAGCGTCAGAATTACCTTTAGAATTGCCTGCGATTGATGAATATTTGCCAACCGAAACAGGCGAGCCACCGTTAGGACGGGCAACGGATTGGAAATACAAAGGCGCGTACGAATATGAATTATCCACTATGCCAGGTTGGGCGGGATCGAGTTGGTATTTCTATCGCTATATGGATGCACACAATGACGAAGCATTTGCTTCAAAAGAAGCATTGAATTATTGGAAACAAGTGGATTTGTATGTCGGAGGTACAGAACACGCTGTAGGACATTTGTTGTATTCGCGCTTTTGGAACTTTTTTATGTATGATTTAGGGCTTGTGCCTGAAAAAGAATACGCAAAAAAGTTATTAAATCAAGGCATGATTCAAGGACGTTCCTTGTTTATCACTTTGAAATTAGGTCGAAAACGCCATGTTCAAATTCAATTTGCTGACGAAAAAGACCGTTTGTTCAAAGAAAATTATGAAAAAATGCTGACCATTGATAACCGTTTTGAAGGCATTAATACCGAGGAGGACATCCAATGGTTGACAGATGAGGTAGGAAAGCAGTTTGTCATTTTGTCGCCAGAGGTAGAAAAAATGTCGAAATCGAAGTACAATGTCGTCAATCCTGATGATATGGTCGCTCAATATGGCGCAGATTGCTTCCGTATGTACGAGATGTTTTTAGGACCTATTACCGATGCCAAGCCTTGGTCAACGGGTGGTATCACAGGTGTTGCGGGCTTTTTGCGCAAGTTTTGGAGTTTGTTTTATGACAATATGAGTGGCAAGTTTTTGGTCACTGATGATGAGCCAACAAAGGACGAATTGAAGATTTTGCACACCGCCATTAAGAAAGTGAATGATGATATGGAAAAATTTGGTTTCAATACATGCGTTTCTGCATTCATGGTTTGTGTCAACGAATTGAAATCGGCAAAATGTTCTAAACGATTGATTTTGAATGAATTAACGATTTTATTAGCACCTTTTGCGCCGTTCATTGCAGAAGAAGCATGGGAACAATTGGGCAACACCCCCTCAGTATTGAGCGCTTCTTACCCTATTGCAAATGAAACGTACTTGATTTCAGATGATGTTTTATATCCCATTTCAATCAATGGCAAAAAACGGGGTGAAATCACTTTTCCTACAGGAACGAGTAAGGAAATTATCGAAGCAACCATACCTGACTTAGAAGTTGTGCAAAAGTGGGTGAACGGCGGTGGCATTAAAAAAATCGTCGTAGTGCCTGGACGTATGATAAATGTCGTGATTTAGATTGTATAAAGTTGGTTTGAATAAAATTACTTTCTTTCGATAATATCCATAACCAAATGCAGTAAATCGTTTGGTCGGTTGGTAATGCCGAACGCAAAAGGCGGCGTGCCTCTCGCTTCTTCATATTTCGTTATATAAAATATAGTCGCAATACGGATACCTTTTTGTACTTGATGGTTAAAAAATTCGATGCCACCTTTGGGGTTTTGTTGCTGCCAAATATCTGAAATCATAAAATCATAAGTGGCATTTTGTATTAATTTTTCTGCTTCTATGGGTGTTGCAGCGCGGTCAAGCTGAACACCCAATGCCAAAATAAGGCGCAGTTCGCTCAGTTCACAATCAGGTGTATCATCAAACCACAGCCCACGAATATCGTGTTTCATATCCTTTACATAAGCCATTCGGCGAAAAAGAGACTCTTTTTGTGCATCCGAAACAATCAACGTTTTTCGCGAAACAGACTCTTCGAGTGCCGTTGCTTCTTTAGAATTACGGGCAATTGAGTCGTTCACATCATTGATAAAAGGGTTAAATACGGATTCATTGGATACCATTTCATCCAAAATTTCTAGCGTACCGTTAGTTATACGACTGAATTCAAGACTTTCATCTGAAACGGTGATAATGCCTTTGCGTTTTTCACTTTTCAATTTGCTAAAACGCCCCCTCAGTATTACTGCATCATTTTTGAGTTCAGATCCAGCAACAGAAAGCAAATTGTATATCATCGCCAAAGCCTTATCTAAGTCGCAGGTGGCAATAAGTTCCGTTATTTTTTCAGCAAATTCTTTCATCTAAAAATAAAAATCATTAACAAAAAAAATGAAAAAGTTTTTTTTAAATAATTCACAGATAGTTGACTATCAATTTCTTACAAGTCCTTTTTTATATTATTTGAAACAAAAATAGAAATTAATCCTTTCTATTTATAGAAACTTAACTATTTTTCCGAATAATGGATACCCCTCAGTATTTAAGCATGTTTTGACTCATCAAATTTAAAAACAATAAGAAAAATGTTTCATTCAAAAATAGCAGGTATCGGTAAATATTTACCCGAAAATGTTGTGACCAACAACGATTTAATACAAATAATGGACACGACGGACGAATGGATACAAGAGCGTACAGGCATTCAAGAACGCCGCTACGCACAAAAACACAAAGAAACCACGACCACCATGGGTGCACGCGCGGCTGAAATTGCCATCGAACGGGCGGGCATTCAGAAAGAAGATGTGGATTTTATCATTTTTGCGACTTTGAGCCCTGACTATTATTTCCCGGGCTGCGGTGTGTTGTTGCAACGTGAGTTGGGCATTACAAAAACAGAAATTGGTGCGCTTGATATTCGGAATCAATGTTCAGGTTTTATTTACGCGCTGTCTATTGCCGACCAATTTGTGAAGACGGGTATGTATAAAAATATCTTAGTCGTGGGTGCCGAAATGCATTCTATGGGTCTTGATTTTTCGACGCGTGGACGCAACGTAACCGTCATCTTTGGCGATGGTGCAGGTGCCGTACTCCTACAACCTTCAACTGATGAGAGCCGTATATTGACCACAAAACTACATTCAGATGGTACACATGCTGAAAAATTAGCCTATATAAATCCTGGTTCTCACGGTGGTTATCACTTTGAGCAGATGGGTGAGGCTGTGGATTTCGGGTTTCCTGAAGAAGATATTTATGGCGGTATGTTCCTAACGCAACACATGTTGGACAATGCTCAAACCTACCCCAATATGGAAGGGCAATTTGTATTTAAAATGGCTGTACAAAAATTTCCAGAAGTAATTATAGAAGCCCTGCATACTCAGGGGTTG
Organism: Saprospiraceae bacterium; assembly: GCA_043744455.1. GTDB lineage: Bacteria > Bacteroidota > Bacteroidia > Chitinophagales > Saprospiraceae > JAAFJT01. The sequence goes on from JAYTUQ010000433.1 coordinate 11,430, forward strand.
ACACCCGCCGACATCAATATGCTGATACCACATCAAGCCAATTTGCGAATTTCGCAATTCGTACAACGTAAAATGGGTCTTCGAGATGACCAAGTGTGGAATAATATTCAAAAATATGGCAATACGACGGCTGCGTCTGTACCTATTGCATTATGCGAAGCTTACGAAGCGGGTGCAGTCAAAAAAGGCGATTTGGTTTGTTTGGCGGCGTTTGGTAGTGGTTTTACGTGGGGTTCTGCTTTGATACGGTGGTAACAATTTTAGAATAGCGAAAAGTAACCCCCTCAGTATTTTTATCAAAAAAGCCTTGAAAACGTTCTGTTTTCAAAGCTTTTTTGATTTTAGACACAGACGCTTGATGCTATTGTCGCCACCTAAAAGATTGATTATCAATAGCTTTTTGCGTCGCCAATATTCCGTCTAAGTGATCATATTCATGTTGCAGCAGTTCCGATAAGCTACCCTTGAGATGCATGACTTGAGTTTGCCAATCCATATCGAGATATTTTATGGTACATGATTCATGTCTTTCGAGTTGTACTAACAGGTTTGGGAAACACATGCAGTCGTCCCAAATAATCATTTTTTCGGCACTCAAATTTTCTATAACAGGATTGATAAACACGACGGGTTTGTCGATATACATATAAATCAAGCGTTTCATCACGCCAATTTGTGGTGCAGCAATGCCTCGGAATGCGCCATAATGCGCAAATCGAGCTTTAAATTCAAACAAAATATCGTGTAAATCTGTAATAACAGGCTGTAAATCAGCGAGTTCCTCTTTTTTTATAGGGTGAGAAACGAGGTGCAAACGGGGGTCACCGAGGAGAATTATTTTATCGGATTTCATAAAATGAAAATTTTAAAATTGAGCACAACGTTAGGGGAATTTTCAAAATTCCCCTAACGAATCGGCTCTTTTCAACTCATCTGCGTCTCAAACCCCAGCGATTATACCCTCGGATGGGGACAATTTCGATGAGTTCAGAAGGTTCATCGTCTAAACCACGCGAACGCGAACCATTTGCGACCAAGGGCGAACCAAGCAGCCAATCACCGGCAGCCATAGCCGTCATAAAAACTTGAGTACGATAAATCGTTTTGTTGAGCGGATTGCCTTTTCCTGATAACCACTCATGACGGGCTTTTACGTAAGCCGCAATCCATGCCTTTTCGTCGCCTCCTCTCACAGGTGGTGATTCAGGAAATCGTTTACGCAAAAAATCCAGAATACTTCCCGAGTGAATATAGCTGTCATAAATGACGAGCATACTGAGGGGGAAGGAGAAGCCGTTGTCCATAAAGAATTTTAAAGCAGGTTGGAAATAAACTTTGTCAAAAAAGGCATCTTGAGTTTTTATCATCACCTCATCTTCCTGTGCCGAGCGTTTGAGTAGCGCAATAAAAGCTTTGTCATCTACAAGAGGCACAGAGCCTATTTTGTCAACATATGGTTTAAAATCGTTAGAAAACATGCCTTTATTGGCAATATAAGCTTGTATGAGTTGCTTTAAATTGCCTTGTTCTGTTGTTTGGCTACGACCGAAAGTAATTTGGCGGGTATTGCCTTTGCCATCATTAAAAATGCTAATATCTGCATAGTTCCCATCGGGAGTACCTGTTTCAAAGATATTAACGACGCTTAAAATTCTTTGTTTGTTATCCGCAGTAATCATTTAGAAGCTGTTTTTATTGGTTGAAAGAATAAAATTATTTTTTTTGTAGAATCACAAATTTATATTTTTGTTCTTAAAAACTGAACTATTAGAGCAAAAACTTATTTTTTTGCAATGTACCCTACTGGTAAGACAAAAAACTATGAATAAAAATCCCTATTTCCCTATTTTCGAGGCACGGGAACGAATTATGAATCATTTAAAATAAATAATTATTCATAAGCGTTAGCCAATAAAACCAATGTTTAAAGTTTAATAGAAATGATTATATTAAAATTAAATATTTATTTTATAAACTGTTGAAATACAATTATTTATAACTTCAGATTCTAAAGAAAGGCATGAACCGATGCACCCCTCAGTATAACCGAACCTTTAAAACCTGAAAAAAATTTTTTTTTACCCAAAAACTCGTCGTACTTTCATCTCAGAAAATTTGGCGTATTAAGAAAACAACACAATGGAAAAAACGTGGCTCAATAATATTATGCGTTACGTATTGCGCAAACGGATGCGACGAATCCGCTACTTTTCGGCTCACCCTCACGCAGTACAGAAGGGGCTTTTAAGTCAATTTATCCACAATGCCCGTTCGACGCAATGGGGTAAAATGCATGATTTTAAAAATATTCATACCCAGAAAGACTTTACCCGCAACGTTCCCATTCAAGATTATGAATCTTTAAAACCGTATATCAACCGCATGATGCACGGTGAGCGCAATGTCCTATGGGCAGGTCAAGTGCGTTGGTTTTCAAAGTCAAGTGGTACGACTAATGACAAATCGAAATTCATACCTGTCACCATTGAAAATTTAAAAACCTGCCACCTAAAAGGTACTTGGGACTTGAGTGCATTGATTTATGACCAACGTCCTCAAACTTCTGGCTTTGCTGGAAAAATGCTTGTTATGGGCGGCAGTACAGAGCATTTTTCGCCTTTTCCAACCACTCAATTTGGTGATGTGTCGGCAATTATGCTCAAACATTTGCCCGCCATCGGTAACTATATTTATGCGCCCAGCCTCGATATTGCAGTGATGCCTAATACAGAAGAAAAAATTGAACGTATGGCTCATGCCCTTATCAAGGAAGATATGCGCAGCATCGGCGGCGTGCCAACTTGGATGGTTGTACTTTTGCGGCGGGTTTTGGAGCTGACTGGCAAGCAAAATATACTTGAAGTATGGCCTAATTTGGAAACCTATGTCCACGGCGGCGTTAGTTTCACACCTTATAGAGAGACTTTCCAAGAACTAATACCCAAAAAGGATTTTGTTTATTGGGAAATTTATAACGCATCGGAGGGCTTTTTTGCGACACAATGCCAATTAGGAGCGGACGACATGCTCCTTCTGTTGCAAAACGGTGTGTATTTCGAGTTTTTACCTGAAAGCGAATGGCAATCAACTCGTCCGCATACAATACCCCTCAGTGAAGTTGAGGTGGATAGGCATTATGCGCCTGTCATCACGACCAATGCTGGTCTATGGCGATATATTGTCGGCGATACGGTCATGTTTACATCCATAAATCCTTACAAAATTAGAATCACTGGGCGAACAAAACAGTTTGTCAATGCCTTTGGAGAAGAGGTAATGGTGTCAAATACGGACAAAGCATTGGCAGAAACGTGCGCATTCGTTGGGGCACAGGTGAGTGAATATACCGTCGCACCGATTTTTTTTGAAGGAAAAAATAAAGGCGGGCATGAATGGCTCATTGAATTTGACCGCGAACCACCTGATTTGGAGACCTTTAATAATCTTTTAGACTCTAATTTACAACGCATTAACTCCGATTATGAAGCCAAACGTTTCAAAAGTATGGCTATGGAACGGCTGCGGTTGCGCCTCGTCCCGCGTGGCACGTTCCACAATTGGCTGAAAGCGAAAGGGAAATATGGCGGACAACATAAAGTACCGCGTTTGTCTAATAATCGGCATTATGTGGAAGAGATTTTGAGTTTTGTGGGTGGTTGAATGATTTAGTAATCGAGTATTTAGAATGAGTTAAATCTATGATTATCAATGAATTACTACTTTTCTAAAAACTAAAAACTACATACTAAATACTTAAAAACAACATTTTACCAGAAAGCACCCCCTCAGTATTTTACCTCGAAATGAGTCATTTTAGATAATTTATTCCTTTGAATGTTTAAGCGGTTTTCCCAAAGCCCTATCGCGTAACCGCTGCAAAAAGGGTGATGCAAAAATAAAAGACTGCAATTCTTCATTATCGCTTTCTAAAACTTCCGATTTGTTGCCTTGCCATTCGAGTTGACCGAGGTGAATAAAGCAGATATTGTCACCAATTTCCATCACCGAGTTCATATCATGGGTATTGATGACCGTGGTGATATTGTTTTCAATCGTAATAGAACGAATCAATTCATCAATCACCATCGAAGTTTTAGGGTCAAGCCCCGAGTTCGGTTCATCACAAAACAGATA
>JAYTUQ010000434.1:0-15537 GCA_043744455.1 Saprospiraceae bacterium
GTTTAGTGCGAATTTGTTATACACCCAAACTTAACGCAAGTTGTCGTTTGTTGTTTTTGATTACCGAATCGGCATCAAAACCGCATTAGAAAACAAAAACTTCCCTTGATACCAAAACGCGCGATACAACGGATTGTCCACCATATACACCACCGAACCACGCCGCATAGACTGAACCGAAAAGACCGATGTACCTTTCAATTGCGTTTTCAAGCGAGAACCAACAAAACCAAGCGGCTTGAAGCTGTCGTCAACATAACCCACATTGTGCGCGTTTTTCAAAGGCTGATAAGCCGCATTACTTGTCTTTAATGAAAAATAATACGACGACAGACCATACCCCAACGGATGTGTATTGTCCAACACCGTTTTATAAATCGCACCGGGAATACCATCGCTCAAACCATCGCGTTCAAATTCGTCGAAGTGCATAAAACGGCGTTTGAGGTCTTCTGTTTCGGAAGTTGTTTCCGCCGTCTCTTTTTCTTTTTTGGACGTAAACTTAGTCAGTTCGAACCCTTTTTTATCTTCAAAAGCATTCAAGGCTTCGCCAATCAATATCAAACGTCCGCCTTCGCTGACCCATGTTTTGAGTTTCTCCAATTTACCCGAATCAAGGTTTGAATAACCGCCGTCTGTCATACACAACACATTGAAATTGTTGAGTTTAACACGATTCAAATCCGTCAATTTCACTTGCGTTACAGGGATATTCAAGTCCTGCTCAAAATAATACCACATCTGACCATAACTGTTATTATCCACATCATCATCAAAAACAATCGCCACATTCGGCTTTGCCAACAAATCAAATCTGCCCGAACCGAAGTCCGCACCCGCCTCTGCAAAACCTGTTGAAACCGTTGTCAAATCTTGGTCATTCAGCAAAGCAGCAGCCGTTATTTCTCTATCAAAACGCTCTTTTACTGAGGGGTTGTCGCCACGTGTGATAATGAGTGTCCCACGTTCATATTTCTTACCTTCAATCTCAAAAGGCATACTTGCCGTCCGTATTTTGATGCCTTTTTGCAAAAGACTCGCTGCAAAACGCGCATTGTTCAAACCCGTCCACGTGGCAATATAGGCATAGGGTTTACTGTCAGGTTTTTGAATCAAAGGAAAAGTCTTATTCGTAAAGTCTTGAGCCACATCAATTTTTTCTTTGGAAGCAAACGTTTCCAAACCAAAAGCATGAGGCAGTGACCACGCTGTAATGTCGTAAGTCGCAGAATCCACCAACTCCGATTCAGGGTCAAAAAGAATTTGCGTCAAAACAGCTAACGGTTGATATGCAGAAACAACCAAATCATCTTCCGAAATACTGAGGGGGGCATTTTGCCTGCCCGTTGTGTATTCATAAGCCGTTGTAGTGCGATTGCCTTTGATGCGCCCGTATTTGATGCGGTGTTTGTCCAACAAATCCGTCAAAGCCTTCACTTTATTGCGTGGGTTTGAGCCTTTGACGATATAAGTTTTATATTGTCCAGGCGGATTTGCAGATGATTTTTTAAAGAAATCTTCAAAATTTTGGCATAAACGAGTGGCATTCTTTGAAGAAATTTCAATCGTTGACAATGCCGTTGTCAAGTGGTGCGCAATGCGGTCTTTAAGCGTCAATACATTGCCCGATTCCGTCATTATCGCACGTCCTGCACCAATGCCACCTTGTTCGTAAGTCATACCCACAGCACCATTATAGGTCGGATACGTGTCGCCGTAACTTGGATAAAACAAATCAAATGTTTCTTTCGTGAAATACAACCAACCCTCTTTGTCAAAGTATTTTGCATGATTTTTGCCAATTTCTACTTGAAAATCCCGTTGAAACGGCGTAATAAACCTATGATAGGGCTGTGCTGCTGGCGCAAAATAATAAGGCGAATTGTAGCCCATTTCATGGAAATCAGGCACAACATGCGGCAACCACTCCTTATAAACCGCCATCCGCTGTTGCGATTCCACTTGCGACAACCACGCCCAATCTCGGTTAAGGTCAAAATAGTAGTGATTCACGCGTCCACCGGGCCAAGGCTCACGGTGTTCACGTGCATCAGGAGACACGTTCGGCACTTTGTCAGAAGCATTGTTATTCCAATGCGTATAACGATGGTAACCGTCAGGATTAACACAAGGGTCAACGATAACGACGGTGTTTTTCAACCATTCTTTTGTATCTAAACGATTGGTGTTCAATAAATTATACAAAACCGAAACAGACGACTCACTACTCGCGGGTTCATTGCCATGCACATTCATAGACAACCAAACGATGGTGATGCCCGCTACTGAGGGGTCTGCTTTACCACCTTCAACACCTGCCCGAGCGAGGTTGTTGAGCCTAATTTTTTCTAAATTCGCTAAATTTTCTTTTGAAGAAACAACGGCATACAGCAAAGGACGCATTTGGTTCGTTTTGCCATATTCTTTCAACTGAATAATGTCGGAATTAGCCGCCGCATGACGAAAATAATCCACCGTCAAATTGTGTGGTGTGAATGTTTCACCATACTTATGGGGCATAAATTCTTCTGGTGAGAGCAGTTTTTGCGCTGAAAGTTGACTTGAAAAGGCAACACAAAAAGAAAACAAGACTAAAAGCTTGGACAATAATTTCATATACATTGGTTTGAACGTTTGTTAAAAAATCGGAATAAATTAATTGTCGGCGTGACGTAAAGTCACACCGACAATATTTCTACAATGAGTGCGATTTTAATTGAATTTCAAGAGAAAGCGAATAAAATCCTTATTATTTCGATAAAACAATAGTTATTCACCTACCAACGACGCTATTTTTGCTTCAACTTTCTCAAACTCGAACCCCCTCAGTATCCGCGTCATTTTTGCTTGAATATCGGCATTACACAAGTTGCCAATCGTTCCTTCGTGCGTATGTTCCACGATTTTATCCGTTGTAAATGTTTGATTTTCAACAGATTCACCAATTTGTTTATAAGCATCTCGGAAAGGCACACCCCTCAGTACAAGGCGATTAACCTCTTCCACAGTAAACAAATATTTGTATTTGTCGTCAACTAAAATATTATCTTTTACAATGATGTTTTTCATCATAAATTCCGTCATTGCCAATACATTTTTGACCTCATCGAGTGCAGGAAAAATCACTTCTTTCAGCAATTGAAAATCACGATGATAGCCACTCGGCAAGTTACTTGTCAACAAAGCGACTTCGGAAGGCAGACTTTGCAGACGATTCGCTTTTGCGCGTATCAACTCAAAAACATCGGGATTTTTCTTGTGTGGCATAATGCTCGAACCTGTTGTTAATTCAGGTGGCAAAGTGATAAAATCAAAATTTTGATTGATATACAAAGTAATATCCATTGCCAATTTTGATAATGTAGCCCCCAAAGCCGCCAAACCGAACGCAACGAATTGCTCCGATTTACCACGCCCCATTTGTGCTGCTACGACATTATAATTCAAATCATCGAAGCCCAAAAGTTCCGTTGTCCGACGTCTGTTTATCGGCAAACTGGAACCATAACCTGCCGCAGAACCCAATGGATTTTGATTCACAATCTTAAAAACAGCTTGCCACAATTGCACATCGTCGGTCAAAGTCTCGGCATAAGCCCCAAACCACAAACCAAAACTCGACGGCATCGCCACTTGCAAATGGGTATAACCGGGTAACAATATATTTTTATATTTTTCGCTTTGTGCAATCAACGTATCAAACAAAGAAGTCACCCCCTCAGTAACAGAGCGAATTTCAGCACGAAAAAAGAGTTTTAAATCCACTAAAACCTGATCGTTGCGGCTGCGGGCAGAGTGAATGCGCTTGCCCATATCGCCCAATTGTTGTGTCAACAAAAACTCTACCTGTGAATGTACATCTTCGACCCCCTCAGTAATGACGAACTTTTCAGCGACGGATTCGTGATATAACTGTTTTAAAGCCATACTAAGTGCTTGATATTCAACCTCTTCGAGTAATCCAACTTCTAAAAGCATTTGCGTATGCGCTAAAGAACCGAGTATATCAAATGGGGCGAGTTTCAAATCCATTTCACGGTCACGCCCGACGGTAAATGTTTCGACAGCTTCATTGGTAGAAAAATCTTTTTGCCAAAGTTTCATAATAGAGAATGATAAGTTTTAATGAAAAAGGTGATGTCTGTGTTTGAGGTGCAAAGTTCACCTTTTTAGCGAAAAATTAAACACACATAAAAGATTGATGGTATAGACCAATATATCTTATATTTTATTCTTATAAATAAAATACCGAAATTATCTTAAAATCGTATTTGTACCCTCGTACATTGCTTTCAAAAATACATTGCCTCGACTAAAAACTGATTCATGGGTTGTGCCGCCTCAAAATGCCCCCTCAGTATTTCTACAAAATCATCTTGCAAAGCCATCTTTGGTTCAATATTTTTGCCCCAATAAAATTGTTTATTTGCTATAAATGGTTGAATGTCAGCAAATTCTGCCAATTCGGGCGATAATCTTTTGTTTGCTTCGCCTTTTATGGTTTCCCATTTTTCAACAAATGTAGGCGCATGGAGTAGCCTTAAAAAGCGGTCGTGATTGTCCATAATATAACGCCGCACACGCATTAACATCTCTTTTTCTTCAAAAAAATAAGCCCCACCCGCCAAAAATGACTCGCCTGAAGATACTTGCAAATAATGTCCGGGATACATTTTATCCTTCGTCCCAAATCTCGAAATAGACGCCGAACAATGCTCTTTATAAGGTCTTTTATCTTTTGAAAAACGAATATCACGGTTGATGCGAAACAACATTTGCTTGGAAGGGACGAGTCCGAGGTCTGGTTCTGAATCGTGTAAAGAAGTCACAACGGCTTCAACAAGGCGCAAAAACGGCTCTTTTACATCACGTTCATAGCGTTTTTTGTTGGCATGAAACCACTCACGTTCATTATTGCGTGATAGCTCTTCAAAAAAATCGAAATAGGCTTGGCTTAAAATAGGCATAGAGAGATGCGTTATGAATAATGAAATATGAATGTTGAAGGTTGCGCCTTAAATGTCCTTATATGCCTTATATGGTTAAAAAAATAAGACGTTTTTGAACCATATAAGGCATATAAGGACATTTAAGCCTTATCACGTGTTTGTTATTAGAATAATATTCAATTGATAAAAAAATAGAATCACAAAGAACATATTCATTAAGCCTTTTAAATGACTGATAAATTCTATTTTTGCTCAAAAATAACTGTTTTCTAAAAAGTAACGACTCTTTTTAAAAAATTTGTTTTGATAGTATTAAATTGTTTTAAATTTCAAATCAAATCATATCTTATGAAAAATGTAAAAAAACACCTGTTATCCTTTAGTTTTTGCTTGTTATCCTTTAGCTTTTGTTTGTTTTTGCTTGAAAGTTGTGATACACAACAAAAAGGAATTATTGTCAACTCGGCAACGACACCTGTCAATTTCAGCCGCCCTTTGAGTTTTCAAGACGCTAAGGATTCGTTGCGTTTAGCGTTTTATAATGTTGAAAATCTATTCGATACGATTGACGAACCAAGTACAATTGACTCTGAATACATGCCCAATTCAAGTTTGAAATGGCATACACAGCGTTATTTTGCTAAACAAAAAAACATAGCTAAGGTTATTGAAGCCATGAATTTTCCGACGATTATGGGTATGGCAGAAGTTGAAAATCGCCGTGTTCTCGAAGATTTGATAACACAACCCCTACTTTCTTCTAAAAATTATGGTATTGCGCACTTCGATAGCCCTGATGAACGTGGTATTGATGTCGCAATGATTTATCGAAAGTCAGAATTTGAAATCAAAAAACAAAAGACACACGCTATTAAATTCCCCACTTCTAACGATAAAACCCGCGACATACTCGAAGTGAACGGCATACTGAGGGGGGGTATTGATGTGACTGTTTTTGTCAATCACTTCCCAAGTCGGCGTGGTGGTGCAGACGATAGTGAACCAAAACGGGTGTACGTCGCTTCGGTGTTGCGCAAAGCTGTGGATTCCATTTTTCAAAAAAATCCAAATGCCCGCATCGTCATTATGGGTGATTTTAATGACGAACCCAGCAATAATAGCTTGAAAAACACTTTGGGTGCAGCAGGATGGCAACGCGGAGTGACGCCGACGTTGCCTTCGGCAGCCTTGTATAATTTAGGTGCAGCCATTGAAAAACGCGGTGAAGGCACGTCATACTACCGCGGTTGGGACGTGCTAGACCAAATCATCGTCAGTGGTACGTTTCTCGATGCCCGCTCAAAAACAACGACCAAAGATGAAGAAACGGTTTTTAATCCCGATTTGGTCATTTTTAAAGACAAAGCAGGGCAACGATTGCCGAATAGGACTTATACAGGACCGATTTATCGCGGTGGTTTCAGCGACCATTTCCCTGTTTTTATAGATATTTATACCAAATAAATTTATAACGAAAAATGGAAAATGGATAGTGGAAAATGGATAATAACTCATTGATAATCAGGCATTTATCAATTTTCCATTATCAACTATCCATTATCAACTATCCATTTTCAATTATCAATTATCAATTATCCATTTTCCATTTTCCATTTTCCACTAATAAATAAAATGTCAATAATAAAATTACAACACACTGTAGCCGAACGGTTTCTCCGCTACGTTCAGATTGATACACAAGCCGACCCTATGAGCGAGACAACGCCGTCAAGCGAAAAACAGAAAAATCTAAGCCGCCTCTTAGTCGAAGAACTTAAATCGATGGGTATTTCTGATGCCGAAATGGACGAATATGGTTACGTTTACGCCACCGTTCCCGCCAATACCGACAAGCCCAATGTGCCGATAATTTGCTTTTGTAGCCATGTGGATACAGCTCCAGATGCCAGTGGAACGGGCGTAAAACCCATTGTTCATGCCAATTATCAAGGACACGACATCGTTTTACCCGACGATACGACGCAAATTATTCGTTTGGTAGATTATCCGTATCTGAAAACACAAATGGGTAACGACATTATTACGGCAAGCGGCTTGACTTTATTGGGTTCAGACGACAAGTCGGGCGTGGCTGAAATTATGGATGCTGTTTTTCAGTTGCTCAACACCCCCTCAGTAAAACACGGCAAAATTCGGGTTTTGTTTACACCCGATGAAGAAATTGGGCGCGGCGTTGACAAAGTGGATATCCAAAAATTGGGTGCCGACTTCGGTTATACCCTCGACGGCGGTCCGATTGGCGACATCGAAAACGAAACTTTTTCGGCAGATAGCGCAAAAATTGTGATTCAAGGCGTATCTGCACATCCAGGTTATGCCAAAGGCAAAATGGAAAATGCCATAAAAATAGCTTCCGACATCGTTTCAGCCTTGCCCAAAGACCATTTAACGCCTGAAACGACAGAGGGTAAACAGGGTTTTATACATCCCACAAAAATTGAAGGTAGTTTAGAAAATGCCGAAGTTTCCTTCATTTTACGTGATTTTGACAACGTTTTACTCGCAGAGAAGGCAACCATACTGAGGGGTATCATGGAAAAAGTGATGACACATTATCCGTTTTCAAAAGCAGAATTGACCCTCAAAGAGCAGTATCGCAATATGAAAGTGATGCTTGATAAACATCCTCAGGTAACAGAATACGCCATCGAAGCGACTAAAAGGTCGGGTTTAACGCCTAAATTAGGTTCTATTCGCGGCGGTACAGATGGTTCTCGGTTGTCATTTATGGGTTTGCCTTGTCCGAATTTGTTTGCAGGAGAACAGGCGATTCATTCGCGCCATGAGTTTGTGTCCATTCAAGATATGGAAAAATCGGTAGAAATGATTGTGCATTTGTGCGCTGTTTGGGAAGAAAAAACGGTTTAATCAGTGGATAGTTGATAATGGATAATGGATAGTGGATAATGAATAATATTGCGTAAAATTATCCATTATCCATTATCCATTAAAAATTATCCATTATCCATTAAAAATTATTCTTCTATTTCTGCTTTCCACGTTATGATTGCTGATTTTTCAAGCATAACTGAAACAGAACAATATTTTTCCATTGACAGTTGAACTGCTTGTTCAACTTTTTTTTGCACCAAATTAGCCCCCCTCAGTATAAAACGCACTTCTATCGCTTCAAAAGGTGAAGGATTTGCCACGGCATCGCGTTGCCCTTCAATGACGATGCGAAAATCTGAAACCTCTTGTTTCATTTTTTTCAAAATCAAAATAATATCTATCGCTGCACAACTGCCCAAACCCATGAGTATCAACTCCATTGGGCGTGTGCCTGCATTCGAGCCACCAATGGCTGCGGCTGCATCAATATGTGTTACAATTTTGTCGCCCCCTAAGGCTTCGAAATGAAAAGCATCATCCACGCGTCTCATTTCGACGGACATGGATTTGTATTTTTTTTCTGTTGCTGTATTCATAAAATGATGTATTAGAAAAGAAATGTTACGTTTAAATTAATAAATAAAAAATAGGTCATTACTGTCGGATTCAAAAAAAGAGGTTATTTTTACCAAAAAAGAAACAAAAATGGCAATAACAATGCTTCCGTCTCCCGAAATTCTAAACGGTCAAACAATGACCGCAGAGCGTTATCTTGACATGGAACGAGACGGCATTCGCGAATTTCAAGGCAAATACGAATTATTTAACCAAAAAATCCGATTTATGGCGGGTGCATCACAAGCGCATAACACCATTGCAGGTAACATACTGACGCTGCTTAAAATGTATATCTGGCAACAAAACCTTTCGATGTATGTCAATCAAAGCGATATGAAGGTCGTTAGTTTTTTAGAAAATAAAAACTTCTTTTACCCTGACATCGTTTTTGCCAATGGCGAATTGGTTTATGATGACTATAAAAAAGACGTTTTATCTAATCCAACGCTCCTTATTGAAGTTCTTTCTGACGAAACAGAAGGCTTTGATAGAAGCGAAAAATTCCGTTCTTATCGTCAAATCGAAAGCCTAACCGAATATCTTTTAGTGTCTCAATATGAAAAACGAATTGAACAATTTTATAAAAACGATAACGGCGAATGGGTTGTCGGAAGTGTTTTTACTGAGGGGGTGCTGCCCTTGAAATCCATACCTTTTTCGCTCGCCTTGGAACAAGTCTATCGGCAAGTCATGGTTTGAAAAATTGTCATTATCTCTGTCTAAAATAATGAATTATGAAGGCTGTTACTCTAACTGAAAAACTTTTTACCGTCGCTGAATACATCGAATTTGAAGAACAAAGCGATATTCGACATGAGTTTCACTTTGGACGTTTGCTTCCGATGGCAGCTGGTACATCAAAAAAGCATAACAATGTTAAACAAAACGTTGTTTATGCCTTTCGCAGTCATTTTTTGCAACGGGGTTGTGTTGTTTTTGATGAAAATTTAAAATTACAAATCATTAAAGACGGAAAATATAACTATCCCGACATTATGCTTTCCTGTGACCCACAAGACAATGATTCTGAATTTATGGTAAAAACACCCATCCTTGTCGTTGAAATTTTATCGAAATCAACCGCACAGTATGACAAAACAGATAAATTCGAGGATTTTCAAAAAGTACCGTCCATCCAATATTATCTATTGATTGAGTCTCGTTGGCAATCTGTAAGTTTATACAGTAGTACAGAAAATCCGCGATTATGGACATATCAAATTTTCAAAGAACCGACAGATATTGTTTCGTTTCCAAAACTCAATTTTGAACTATCTCTTCAGACGATTTATCAGTATTTAGATGTGCCGCAATTCGCTACAATTCCTAATGATAGCGATGATAATAGAGGATTAATTACTACAACTTATTGATTATCAACATTTAGGAAATTTTATAAATTTCCTAAATGTAAGTTCCTATGCCTATTACCCTATCGCTTCCAACGCCTGAAAAATATCCGCCTTAATATCGTCAATATGTTCCAAACCCACTGAAATACGTATCAAACCCGCCGTAATATCCACCGCAGCACGTTCTGCCTCGCTCAATTTCGAATGTGTAGTCGAAGCAGGATGTGTCGCAATCGTACGTGAATCGCCCAAATTTGCGGAATGTGTTATCATTTTTAAATTGTTCAAAAATGCACGTCCAGCTTCGATGCCGCCTTTAATTTCAAAGCAAACGACACCGCCGCCGCCCTTTGGCATTTGTTTTTTTGCCAATTCGTACTGCGGATGCGCGGGATGATGCGGGTATTTGACCCACGATACTGAGGGGTTCGCTTCTAAGATATTAGCCAATTCCAAAGCACTTTTGCAATGTCTGTCCATACGAACCGCCAAAGTTTCAAGAGATTTTGACAATAACCACGCATTCATAGGCGATAAACTGGGACCAGAATGACGGGCAAAAAAGCGAATCTCTTTTATTAAATCTTTGCGCCCAACGATAGCACCTGCAATGGTACGTCCTTGACCATCAATAAATTTTGTGGCAGAATACGTGACCAAATCTGCCCCGAATTGAATGGGTTGCTGCAAATAAGGCGTGGCAAAGCAGTTGTCAACGTTCAAAATGATGTTGTGCTTTTTCGCCAATTTGCCAATATATTCTAAATCTATGAGGTCAAGCCCTGGATTTGAAGGCGTTTCAAGTATAATTAAGCGGGTATTGGGTTGAATCAACGCTTCCCATTCTTCGGGCTTTTTGATGTCGGCGTAGGTGGAGGTGATGCCCCATTTTGGAAAAACCATCGTCAATAATTGATGTGTAGAACCAAAAACTGAGCGACTTGCTAAAATGTGGTCACCCGTTTTGAGCAAACCTGCAATAGACGTAAAAATCGCAGACATACCCGAAGCCGTCGCTATGCCATCTTCTGCACCATCCATCAAGCAGAGTTTATCAATAAATTCCGAATTATTGGGGTTTGAAAAACGGGTATAAATATTACCAGGAATTTCATCGGCAAACAAAGCGCGGGCTTGTTCAGCATCTTCGAACGTAAAACTGGACGTCATAAAAATCGGGGTCGAGTGTTCTCTAAAGTCCGTTTGCTCTGCGCGGGTACGTACCGCGTTCGTTTCAAAATTGTCGTAAGGCATTGATAATTAATTGGTTACTTATAATTGAAATTTATTTATTTTTAGAAAATACTGAGGGGTGCTTTTGGTTATCTTTTATTTTTATTAATTTTGAAAAAAATTTAGAATGGCAGCTATTCCAGTAACTAATGAATTAGGTCTTATGACCGCCGAAGAATATTTCGCTTTTGAAGAATCCAGCGAAGTTCGTCATGAATTTCACAATGGTGAACTTTTCATCGTTTCGGGCACAACAAAAACACATAACTTATTGGTTGATAACATTAAAGACATAATTAAAAAAAAATTTCGTCCACGTGGCTGTCAAGTTTTTTCTGAAAATGTCAAAGTCGAATTAGAGAAAGAGAAACGCTATGTTTATCCTGATGTCGTCCTTACTTGCCATGAATTTGATAAACGAGATGAAATTGTCGTACGCTTTCCAAGTCTTATTGTCGAAGTTCTTTCAGAAGGAACATCGGGATACGACAGAGGTTTAAAATTTCAACGTTATCGTACATTATCAACGCTTCAATATTATTTACTGATTGAACAAACGCCTTTTTTAGCAGAATTGTACAGCCGTACAGACAGCCGTCATTTATGGACTTATCGCGCTTTTACAGAAGCCGAAGACATTATTTTATTCCCTTCCCTTGATTTTTCAATGACTGTAAAAGATATTTATGAGTAGTAAACTAAATATTTGAAATTACCCTTCAATATCCTCTCTCTTCCTAAAAGTCTTTTCGGACAGTATAAGAACATTTATTTTTAAAAAAGACGAGGTGGCACGAAACCACCTCATCTTTTTATAACCACTTGATGAACAATTAATTAGGTTGCGGTACATAGCGCAAATACGGTTTTTTGATATCCGCTTCTACGCCATATTTTGCTTCAATATCTTCTGTCGGAATGTTTAATGTCACGATAACATCATCGCCCACTTGCCAATCAGCAGGTGTGGCAACAGAGTGCTTTGCCGTCAATTGCAACGAATCAATAACACGCAAAATTTCAAGGAAATTACGTCCTGTTGAAGCAGGATACGTCAAAGTTAACTTGATTTTTTTATCAGGTCCAATGACGAAAACGGAACGAACAGTCGCTTTTTCACTCGCATTTGGGTGAATCATATCGTATAATTCAGCCACTTTGCGGTCTTGATCGGCTATAATCGGGAAGTTCATCGTCACACTGTTAACTTCTTCAATGTCTGGAATCCAACGATTGTGTGAATCAATATCATCCACACTGACAGCCAAAACTTTGACATTGCGTTTCGCAAATTCACCGCCTAACAAGGCAGTTTTGCCTAATTCTGTTGTGCATACGGGCGTGAAATCGGCAGGATGAGAGAACAGCAAGCCCCAAGAAGAGCCAAGCCATTCGTGAAAATTAATCGTGCCTTGTGTTGTTTCAATTGTAAAATCGGGTGCGATATCGCCTAATCTTAATCCCATAACTTATTGATTTTTAATTATTTAAGAATGAATTGATTTAAAATGATATTTTTCAATCTTACCAAAATTGACAAAATTATTTTGTTACATATAGCCATTTAACTATCCTTCATAAACTTCTTTAACAAAGCCAACATCTGGTCAAACTCAATTAAAAAGCCATCATGTCCAAATTTTGATTGAATGACCTCTAATGTGGCGTTTGAAATTTCTTTTGCCAAAGCAATTTGTTCTTCAAGCGGAAAGAGTATATCTGATTGAATACCAACAATTAATGTATTGGATTTAATCGTTTTCAATGCTTTTTCAATGCCGCCACGATTGCGTCCCACATTATGAGAATCCATCGTTTTTGACAAAGACAAATAGCTCAAAGCGTTGAAACGTTGCGCCAATTTTTGCCCTTGATACCGTTGATAGGACTGTACTTTAAACTCATCTAACAAATCACGCTCGTCTTTTTGAGCAAAATTATAGCCTTCATAACTCCGATAACTCATCATGCCAATTGCTCGGGCGGCTTCCATGCCTTTTGCACCTATGCTGATTAAGGTATCAAAATCGTCAATTTTTGCAATATTTTCTTTTGATACTGAGGGGTCGGCTTCGATAGCCATACGTTGCGTTTCGTTCAAGGCAATTGCCCACGGACTCATTTTTGCACCGCAAGCAATGACCGCTATATTTCTGAAAAAATTGGGGTCCATAATAGCCCATTCTAATATCTGTTGTCCACCCATCGAACCGCCAATACCCAACTCAATATGTTCAATATCAAGATATTGTGCTAATAATTTATGTCCATTAACAACATCACGTATTGAAATAGTAGGAAAATCACGACCATAAAAACGGCCTGTTTTTGGGTCAATACTAATCGGACTCGTCGAGCCATAATGCGAGCCAAGCATATTGGCACAAACAATAAAATACTGTGCAGGGTTTAAATATTTGTCCTCACCAACCAATCCTGACCACCAATCCGTTGCCTCCGAGTTGCCCGTCAAAGCATGACACACCCACACCACATTGTCTTTTGTAGCATTCAAAGTACCATACGTGTGATAAGCGATTTGAATTTCGGGTAAAATCGCCCCGTTTTCCAATTCAAAAGGCGCGTTATATTTCAAAATCTTCATACTCGTCGAAGGTTGTTCTTTATGTTCCGTTTGTTTTTTTAAAAAATTGACCCCCTCAGTACTAGAAGTCCTTCGGACAGTATGGTCGTGCTTTTTCAGTATTTTATTCATTTTCTATGGCTTTTTAGCAAAAAACCTGACGCAAGTTTAAACATTGCGTCAAGTCTGATACATATTTTAGGCAGAAATTTTCGCAAACGCTTGTGCCAAATCCGCTTTGATGTCATCAATATGCTCAATACCCGAGCTGATACGGAGCGAATTAGGTGTCACACCCGAAGCAGCTTGTTCAGCTTCAGACAACTGTTGGTGCGTGGTTGCTGAAGGCTGAATAATCAACGTTTTAGCATCTCCTACATTCGCCAAGTGACTGATGAGTTCCAGTGAATCCACAAATTTTGTTGCCGCTTCTTTTGAACCTTTCACTTCAAAACTCAAGACACCGCCAAAACCACGTTTCAAGTATTTCGCCGCATTCGCATGATTTGGCGACGATTTTAAGCCTGGATAATTGACCGATGCGACTTGTGGGTGTGCTTCAAGCCATTCCGCCAAAGCTTGTGCGTTTTGAACCGTGCGCTCAACGCGAAGGCTTAACGTTTCCAAACCTTGAATCAAAAGGAACGCATTAAAAGGCGAAATCGCAGGACCCCAATCACGCAAACCCTCTACCCGCGCCCGAATGATGAATTGAATATTGCCAAACGGTCCATTAACGCCAAAAACATCAGAGAAAACCAAACCATGATAGCCTTCAGAAGGCTCTGAAAACTGTTTAAATTTACCATTACCCCAGTTATAGGTACCCCCATCGACAATCACACCGCCAATAGACGTGCCATGACCACCAATCCATTTGGTTGCAGATTCAACAACGATGTGCGCGCCATGTTCAAGCGGACGGAACAAATAACCGCCTGCCCCAAAGGTATTGTCAACAATGAGGGGCAAGTCATGCTTTTTCGCAACAGCCGCAATGCCTTCAAAATCGGGTACGCTGAATGAAGGATTACCAATCGTTTCGACATAAATCGCCTTTGTATTCTCATCAATCAACGCCTCGTAATCACTTGCGTTTTCACCTGCCGTAAAACGTGCTTCAACACCAAGGCGTTTGAATTGCACTTTAAATTGGTTGTAAGTGCCCCCATAAAGGTTTGCCGTTGTGACAAAATTATCACCCAAACCAAGTATATTATTCAACGCTATGAATTGGGCCGCTTGACCAGAAGCCACCGCCAAAGCCGCTACACCACCTTCCAAAGCCGCCATACGTTTCTCAAAAACGTCGGTTGTGGGGTTCATAATGCGGGTATAAATGTTGCCAAATTCTTGCAAACCGAACAGTTTTGCCCCATGCTCAGATGAGTTGAATACATAACTTGTTGTTTGATAAATAGGTACCGCGCGGCTGTTTGTGGTAGGATCGGCAACTTGTCCAGCATGAAGTTGGAGCGTCTCGAATTTTAAATTATTAGTCATAACTACTTGATATTTAGTTGTTTAAAAATTATTTTCTATTTGATAATTAATTGGCATTTAGATTGTATTTTAGTCTGTCTTATAGATTTTCAAGTACAAAAAAATGAAGCGACATCGTCTTGATGCACCCCTCAGTATGTAAAGTAAAATTGATAGCTTTTTATCTATCTCAAGCCATTTCTCTTTTTAGAAATATCCATTTTCATTCACATACAAAAGGCGGTTGCGTTGAAACATTCAACAACAACACATACCATAAAGTATGAATAAATGGGACACATACGGAAACGCAACAACGTGCGACGTCGCTAAAAAATGGTGTTGGAACTTAGAGAAATGAATTGATAACATAACGCTCTGTTTTTATATTTCCAAATTGTTGATTTGGCAGGAGTTGGCACCTTGTTCGATTTTTGTCGCAGGTTGCCCGAGTTTCATTGAGCCT
>JAYTUQ010000435.1:0-3922 GCA_043744455.1 Saprospiraceae bacterium
TCTGTTTCTGTTCCGATTATATAAACATTATTATTCATCCAATAAAGATACGGGGTTTATCCTTGCAAACACTCGTTTATTTTATAATAACTACTTAAAGTAAATACAAACGAGGGGGTATTTCGACAAAAATCGAAATACCCCCTCAGTATTTTAGTAAAAAAAGCCGATAATTACTCTGTTATAGGCTCGCGCCCGATACTTGAATAATAAAATCCACGACCTTTCATAACGGCAATATCATATAAATTCCGTCCATCAAAAATGGCTTTTGAAGTCAAATTATTCAATCTTTCAAAGTCAGGCGTTCGGAATTCATTCCATTCAGTCACAATGACAAGGGCATCTGCTCCTTCGAGGGCATGGTATTCATCTTGAGAGTAACCGATTTTTTCGCCATAAATGCGTTTAACATTTGGCATCGCTTCTGGGTCAAAAGTTGTCACTGTTGCACCCGCTTCAAGCAATTCATCTATAAGATACAAGGCGGGCGCTTCGCGAATGTCATCGGTATTGGGTTTAAAAGCTAATCCCCATACTGCAAAATGTTTTCCTTTGACATCACCACCGAAATAAGCATTGATTTTTTTAAACAAAATCGTTTTTTGAATGCTATTAATTTCCATAACTGATTTCAAAATTTTGAAATCATAGTCATATTGGTCTGCCGTTTTCGCTAAAGCTTGAACGTCTTTCGGAAAACATGAACCGCCATAACCCACACCAGGGAAAAGAAAACGCTTACCTATCCGATTGTCGCTACCCATACCGATACGCACCATGTCCACGTTAGCACCGACACGCTCACATAAGTTAGCAATTTCGTTCATGTAGGAAATACGCATGGCGAGATATGAGTTCGCGGCGTATTTTGTCATTTCTGCAGAACGTTCATCCATAAAATAAATGGGATTGCCTTGACGAACAAAAGGCTCGTACAATTTACGCATCAGTTCCCTTGCTTTTTCTGAATCGGTACCAATGACAACGCGATCAGGCTTCATAAAGTCATCAACAGCCACCCCTTCACGCAGGAATTCAGGATTAGAGACGACATCAAAAAGGCTGTCATCAAGCCCCCCCTCCGTAATCGCCGCATGTACACGCTCGGAAGTACCGACGGGAACCGTACTTTTGTCAACAATAACTTTGTAAGATGTGATAATTTTTGACAAATCTTTCGCAACACCTAAAATATAAGATAAATCGGCAGAACCATCTTCACCTGGCGGTGTCGGCAATGCCAAAAAAATAATTTGAGCGGCGTCAATGGCTGATTTTAAATCCGTTGTGAAGTGAAGGCGGCCTTGTTTTGTATTTCTTTCAAAAAGAAGCTCCAAACCTGGTTCAAAAATAGGGACTTCGCCGTTTCTCATGCGTTCAATTTTTTTGGCATCAATGTCCACACACATGACATTATTCCCTGTTTCGGCA
Organism: Saprospiraceae bacterium; assembly: GCA_043744455.1. Classification (GTDB taxonomy): domain Bacteria; phylum Bacteroidota; class Bacteroidia; order Chitinophagales; family Saprospiraceae; genus JAAFJT01. The sequence goes on from JAYTUQ010000435.1 coordinate 1,435, forward strand.
AAACAAGTGCCTGTGACTAAGCCGACATAACCTGTTCCTACTACTGCAATGTTCATTTTATAAGTTGTTGAAATATGAATAGTTAAAAAATGATTTTTAAAATAGGGCGTAAAATTAATGGGATAGATAAAGAAAAAAAACTATAAAGGTTTAAAATGATATTTATTAATGTCTTATTTTTTTAAAGTCATATACATTTCCATTCTTCATTAAAAGATATCTTAGTAAAACCATACCAAAGAAAAAACTCTCGATAAGAAATCTTCTTATTGAGAGTTTTTTGTGTAAATATAAGGCTAAATACTGAGGGGGTAAAAGTTGTTTTAGAAGAACTTAGAGCGATTGTCCTCGATGCTAACTTGCTTTTTCAAACCTTTTATCAGTGCACCTCGCACTATATTTTTTTGATTAGTGACTAATTGTTGGCGCAGAACCGTTTTGTCAACGGGTGAATTAGTAATAGGTTCTTTTTTATTGACTTTCATGACAAAAACACCGTTTTCGCCTATGATTGCTGGTGAAATTGAACCCAATGGGGTGGTAAATGCCGCGCCGATGACCTTCGGTTCACTTCCCAAATTAGGAATAAATGTTGCATTGAATGTAACACCTGTGGCATATTCCACTTGTGAACTGTATTGACCTGCCAAAGCACCCAAATCGCTTACTGAACCTATTTTAGCTTTTAATGCCTCACCTTTTTTGTGATTTTTAACAAGTGGCATCAGTTGTTCTTTCACAGTTGCAACCGCTGGTAATCCTTTTTGCGCAACTGTTTTCAAAGCCGCCACAATATATTGACTGACAAAAGGTTCGCCTTGCTGTTGCATTGCAAAAGCTTGTTTACTGCGCTCACCTGCCTTTGCTTCATAAGCCCAACGAATCAATGGACGAACGCCCGTCGCTTGACCGAAAGTGCCTAATTGTAAATCATTGATTCTAAAATTTGGTGTAACTTGAACTTGAAGACCCTTTTTAGTGGCATTTTGCTTCAATTCTTCTAAGTTTTTACTAGCTAACAACAAATCATCCGCTGCCGTCGCCGCCGCCCTATCCGTCGTTTGGCTGGGGACTATCGCTTGACGGATATATGCCAACTTAACACGGGTTTCACCTTTGCCTTGTTTAACGCCTGTTACTTGGACAATATGGATACCAAAACGGGTTTGAACTGTATAAACTTTGCCAGGAACAGCTTTGTAGAAAATCAAGTCATTATATTCAGGCACCATACGACCGTTTGGTGTATAACCATAGTCCCCCCCTTTTTGGTTAGAACCTGGGTCATCGTTGAATTTAAGATTCAATGAATCCCATCTGCCGATATTGCCTTCCAAAATGGTTTTGATACTATCTGCCGTTTTTTGAGCGGCTGCAAATGAACCATATTTCTCTAAACTAAACAAAAAGTGCCGATTATTGACAGAGTCTGGACCCGTACGACGATCAACGACCTTAGCCAACCAATAAGCTTTCGCATCGACATAAGGACCAAAAACAGAGCCTACAGGGGCAACGAAAGCAGAATCTTTTGCCGCACCGCTCAGGGTTTCTTTATTTTGGAATTGATTCGGGTATGCACCATTATTGGCAACAGCAAATGTAGAATCTTTGGTTGTTGTACGGAAACTTTCTTTCAAAGCTGAAATTTTTTCAAGCAATAATGTAGAGTCTGCAATCGTCGGTGTGACATCAAAGGATACATATTCTACAATTCGCGCTTCTTCATCAGTTGTGTAACGGCTGCTATTCTCATTCAAATAAGTTTGAATGTCGCTGTCTGAAACAGTTACTTCTTTATCATCAATACGGTCAAAAGGCACTTTAACATATTCAAAATCAACAGGTTCTGTCAACTCTTTGAAACCATCTTCCACCACCCATGTCGGCGTATAGATACCTTTAACCATCAAGTCAGTCAACTTATTTTGCAAAGCTTCCTTTACGACTTGATGTTCGATTTCAGCCCACGATGCTTTGCCTTGTGGTGGCATGGTGTTGTTCTGAATTGCTTGTTTGATTTGCATCAATTGTTGACCATCAACTTGACCTGTTTGTGGGTCACCGACATATTGCGCAATCACTTGACTTAAATTTTGACCAAATTCGAGGTCAAGCAACTCGTCTTTGCAGACACCCAAACCAACAGCCTTTGCTTCTTTGCTGATGATAGATTCTTCAACAAACGTGTTGAAAATAGCATTGCGAACGCTCAAATCGCTGCCCCGATTACCATAAAGGGCTTCCGAGATGCGGTCGAGGTCGCGAATATCCATTTCTTTACCAGCAACTTTTGCCACTGTGGTTGTATTACTTAATTGTCCCCAACTGCGGTTGGAGTCCTGCGTTATCAACATACCGATGAAAGCAACAATTGCCAACACCATAAGAGTCAATACCAAAGCCGATTTTTCACGAATTTTCTGAATCAGAGCCATTTCTCGGTTAGTCTATTTTATTTTATTCAAGGAAATTGAGATGTATAATA
>JAYTUQ010000436.1:0-46966 GCA_043744455.1 Saprospiraceae bacterium
TACCTTTGCGGCACAAAATCGCGGAGTGGAGCAGTTGGTAGCTCGTTGGGCTCATAACCCAAAGGTCATAGGTTCGAGTCCTATCTCCGCCACAAAATTCAAAAGCGCAGTTAATTGATGGTCAATTAGTTGCGCTTTTTTTATTTTTTAAAGTGAAAATAAGGAACAAATTCGGGATGACTTTTTATTGAAGTCTTAAACCAATATTGTTTTACAACTTCACAAACCGCCCATTCGATCGAATGAGGCTCGTTTCATCTAAGATATTGATAAAGTAATTTCCTGAAGGCAACGATTTCTCGAGTGCAATACGATGTGTTATATTGCCTTGTGGCGCATTAATAGATTGAAAATCAATCATTTGTCCAGCTTCATTATAAATCATGGTGTGCCAGGTGCCATTTGTTTTTTTATCAAATGACAAAGTGACCCCCTCAGTAATTGGGTTTGGAAAAACGGTTAAAGGCACATCGTAACTGACGACATCTTTAAGACCATCTAATAAAGTTTGAGAAGGCTCAATGACCCGTGTTGCACTCAATATAAACGATTCGTTAGCACTCATTGTGAAAGTCAAAATGCCACGTTTGAAGCCCAATCCGCGTAGGCTATAAATCATATTTGCCGTATCGCGCTTGCCTTGCACCAATCTAAATGTATCCAAAACACGTTGTGGCATGGGTGCGCCGTTGAGGTAAAAACTATCCTGGCGAAGTTCGGCAAAGCGTTCAAATAGGACGCCAAAACTTAAATTAGCTCCACCTTGCACAGGATTTCTCAAAATCAAAGTTCCCCACCCGACAACTTCCGTTGTGTATTCATAGCGGCGAACGTGTAACACATTGGCTTTAGTCGCATATCCAGCACTTGTCCATTTCAACATATAGGGTAAAGTATCGATAGCCAAAATCTTAGAAAGCGTGGTTGCAGTCATTGGTAATTTAACCACATAAGGGGGGTTATTGTATCGAACCAGTCGCGATAAAAAGAATAGAGAATCTGATGAGCCACCTGTTTGGGTTGTAATACTGAACACCGCTGAATCACGTTTATAGCCTAATAAATAAAGACCCGTAGTATCTAATGTTCTGTATTGCGTTTCCACAATCGAATAAGTACCAAAAGCTGGACGTGGAAAAGAAGTAAATGTGGCATCTTTAAAACCAGTGGGTAATGTTGCCATTGCTACGGGTGTATTAGCTATCCGTGATATAGTTGGCAGAGTATCTTGTATAGCGGTATAATCCCAAATTCTATTGCCACCACGTTGTGGAATCGCCAAACCTAATATTGCGATACCTCGAGATTTTGTTGTATCATTAATGACACCAGATACTGTATAGTCTGCTCTTTTAATTGTAATTTGTGAAAATACAGTCGTAAAAAAATGAACGAAGCACAGAAGAAGTATAGAACGTTTCATATTTACAGGATTTTAATTTAAAAAAAAATAATTGTGAATTGACTTCAAATTTAATCTAATTATTGAGGTTTCGCTTGTTTTTACAACAAAAACCGACAGTTCTAAGTCATATTTTTTAAAATAGCTACACCTATTGCACAATTGACACATTGTTTTTTATCACAATATTCTGTTTTTAATTGAATCAAAGACTGCGAGCGGGCTGCATTTTGAATGTCCAAACCTAATTTTTGATACCCCTCAGTAATGACGTTTTTTTCAGCCTTCAAGTTGTCTAATAATTCAAGTGCATCGTCTTTTACGGTATCTACTTTTCGACTTTTACCATAAAAAAACAAGAAAGGTGCGATGACATTTATAAGTAAAAGATCAATTGCGTCTTTTCCAAAGCTTTTTTCTGAAAATACTGAGGGGGTGTCAAACATATAATGCGTGTGCCAATATTCACTGACTTCAACTTCAAAAAGTGCTTTTAGGTCTGAAATAGGCATGGGTGTAATGATTTTTGAAAACAAATGGCTACTCCGATGCACCAAAGCCGCTAATTGTGCTAATCGTATGGTTGGAAAACTTTGCGGACGCATCCTCGAAAATTTCCATGCGGCTTTGCTCACTGGTGCACTTAGATTATGCTTTTTTTGTAAAAACAAATACTCCTTTTTCAAGGTTTTTGGATAATCATCCGTAAAATCGATGTCTAACATACCCGATTGACCAAATATCAAGGCTTCTATCTGAAACAGTTGGTTTTTATGCTTTGCCAAAACCAAATGGGGTAGTCCCTGCGCCAAACTTTCCATCGGTTCAGCATTGACTTTTGAACCAAAATATCGGGCAACGAATTGCCAAAACGTCTCTTCCCAATCGCCAAAGTTGCGCTCATAAGTGGCTGCAATAGCGTCCGTTTTTCGTTCCAATCGCTCAATAAGTAAGCGTTCAAGCCATAAATCTTTTGTTATTTCAGAGACTTTATAAAAATGATGCTGGCATGGAATCCAATGTTCATTGTTCAAAATCGACCAATAGTTCTGAAAAATCCCTTCGGGAATGCGATTTTTTAAGACTAAACAAGGAAGTAAAACCCTTTTTTCTTTATTTTCGATGTTTGTATTTTCATAAAAAATAGGTACATCTTCTTCATAAACGACGTGTAAGATGACTGTACCAAAAGCCGCATCATTTTGATGTTTATGCAACAACCAATCGGAAGACTTGAGGTGCATTTCCACGTTGCCAAACCATGTTAAGGCATCAATTTTGATTTTAACATTCTGAAAATCAGCACCCGCGTCTAAGCGATTGTATTCCCCAAAATCGAGAATTTCAATTGATTGACCTGCCGTTGTCTCCAAATTTGACAAGTCAAAACGGCGTGTCCGCCAAAGAAAGTGAAGGAAGTCTTCTCGCATAGTGTATGTTTTTTTTAATGAAAATTGAAAAGTGTATAATGTGGTCGCCCATTTACGATTACCTATAAGCGTTCAAAAACTTTAAAAATGTAGTCAAATTCGTTCTTTTCGTCCTTTGTATGCGGTTCTTGAGAAACGAGTTGCCATTCGGACATATCGATTTTTGGAAAAAAAACATCCCCCTCAGTATCCAAGTCCACTTCAGTCAAATATAGTCTGTCCCACAAGTCAACAGATTGCTTATAAATCTCACCACCACCTATGATAAAAGCTTCGGTTTCACCATTCGATTCAGCCATTTTTAAGCTTTCTGCAATAGTATTGACCATCAAACAGCCCGAAGCGATATAAAAAGGGTTTCGGGTAATAACGATATTTGTCCTTTTCGGCAAAGGACGACCGATGCTCTCAAAACAATTGCGCCCCATGATGATGTGATGATTAAGGGTTGTACGTTTGAAGTAAGCAAAGTCGGCAGGCAAATACCAAGGAATTTCGTTGTTTTTGCCGATGATGCCATTTTTGGCGTAAGCCACAATAGCTGAAATTGTCATAAAATATTGATTGTTACCATTTTAGTTATTTTTTAAAGTTCAAAAGTAAAAAAGCTGTTTGACAATAACAAAGTTTTGACCCCCTCAGTATCAGAAAAGTTTGAGGCATTTGGTTTTATTAAAAAGCTAATATAGTTTTACATTTCAATCATGATTTTTATAAAAACACACATAATGAACACCTTTGCAGACAAAATCAACGCTTTCAATGAGCAAATAGCATTTAAGGGTGAACTGCCCGAAGGCATTCGAATTATGAATCCTTTCAAGGAAAATCCCGATATTTTAACCATTTCAGGCGCATTTTACAAGAAGTTTTACGACGATAATGAACAACGCCGCTTGATTTTAGGCATCAATCCAGGTCGTTTCGGTGCAGGTGTTACGGGCATTCCATTTACAGATTCGCATCGTTTAAAAAATGAATGTGGCTTGTTCTATTCTGGCAAAGATACTTATGAACCATCCTCCGTTTTTGTTTATGATATGATACGTGCTTTTGGCGGTGCAACGGCTTTTTATGAGCATTTTTATATACATTCCGTTTGCCCTTTGGGTTTTACGTCCATAAATGACAAAGGTAAAGAGGTGAATTACAACTATTATGACAGCAAAAAACTAACTGAAGCGGTTTATGATTTCATGGTTTGGAATATCGAAACACAAATTTCAATGGGTGTGAATACGGACGTGTGTTTTTGCTTTGGCGCAGGTCAAAATGAGAAATTTTTGACGAAATTGAATGACAAAATGTCTTTTTTCAAGAAAATTGTGGCTTTGGAACACCCGCGTTATATTATGCAGTACAAATCGATATTGAAGCAAACTTACATAGATAAATATGTGTCAGCTTTTACCGCCGTTTTATAAAACAAAGACAATTTTCCTTTTTAAATACCAACTTAACCACTGCTACTTTGTTACTTTGCGAAAATTTAGACAATATGAATGAAAAGACGAAACTTTGGTTCAAGCGGATTGGCATTGGCGGCTTCCTTTTTTTTCTTGGAAAAGGAATAGTCTGGCTCATCGTTTTAGGATATGCTGGTAAATGTGCCTTGGGATAAAATATTGAAAAAGAATACTTTAGATATGAAAATAATTCAAACTACTCTCGAACATCTTGACGAAATCGTTCCGCTTTTTGAAGCTTACCGCGTTTGGTATAAAAAACCAGCCAATGAACTAAAAACGCGTCAATTTTTAGCAGAACGCATTTTAAATAAAGAAAGCATAATTTTTCTCATTTATACTGAGGGGGGGCTTGCGGTCGGATTTACGCAGCTATACCCGATTTTCAGTTCCACGCGTTTGGGCCGTTTGTGGTTGTTGAATGACCTTTTTGTCGCATCCGAAGCACGTGGCAATGGTTTTTCAGTGGCTTTGATTGAACATGTCAAACAAATGGCACGCAAAACAGGCGCAGTTGGCGTTGTGCTTGAAACGGATAAAACCAACGATATTGGCAATAAACTGTATCCGCGAACAGGATTTGAATTGTCTAATAAAACACAAAATTATTATAATTGGGATAACCCCGATTTTGTTATTTAAAAAATATAAATTTTGAAATATATAGCAAAAACTTTTTCAGGGCTTGAAGGCGTCCTCGCCAAAGAAATCGAAAGCATCGGCGGCGAAAACATCGAATTGACCAAGCGTGGTGTCATTTATGAAGGTGACCAACGGCTTTTGTATCGCTCAAACCTCGAATTGCGAACAGCCTTGCGGATTTTGATGCCCATTCATACCTTTCATGCGCCAAATTTGGATACTTTTTATAAGAGAATCAGAGAGATAGAGTGGTGGAAGTACATGGATTTGCACCATACGTTTGCCGTAGATGCCATAGCGCGGTCTGCTATTTTCACCCATTCTCACTATGTGGGTTTGAAAACCAAAGATGCGATTGCCGACCAATTTCGAGACAAAATGAATCGTCGTCCGAATGTGGACGTTGAGCGTCCTGATATTCAAGTCAATGTACACGTGCATGGCGATGAGTTTTCTATTTCACTTGATGCTTCGGGCGATTCATTGCACAAACGCGGTTATCGGCAGCAAACAGTAGCGGCTCCTTTGAATGAAGTGTTGGCTGCGGGCATGATTATGTTGGCAGATTGGACAGGTCAAACGGATTTTATGGATGCTTTTTGTGGTTCTGGCACGTTGTTAACCGAAGCCGCTTTGATAGCACACCACATTCCGCCACAGTTTCGACGCAGCTATTTTTGTTGTAAAAATTGGTTAGATTTTGATAAACAACTGTGGGATGAAGTCGTTTCTGAAAGCGATAGCCACCGCATTTTGGATTTTAAACCTAAAATTATGGGTTCAGATTTCAGTGGTCGTTCCTTGAGTGCTGCACAAGCGAATTTGGAATCTATTGGTTATAATCGCAAAATTAAATTAGAAAAAGCTGATTTTTTTACCCGAAATGCCCCTATTTTCCCTTCCCGAGGTGAAAATACTGAGGGGGGTACAATGATTATGAACCCACCATATGACGAGCGTTTGGAACTTGAAGATGCCATTGATTTCCACAAAAAAATAGGCGATGCCTTGAAAAAAAATTGGAAAGGTTGGACTGTTTGGGTGATGACAGGTAATTTGGAGGCAGCAAAATTCATCGGTTTGCGTCCACGTCGTAAAATACATTTGTTCAATGGCGCATTGGAATGTCGGTTGTTAAAGTTTGAAATGTATTAGGATTTACATACTACGTCTTTGACTGACTGGGCTGGTGTACGCTGATTTTGTTCATCTCCTTATAATCAGTTTAATTATACGTTCGAGCGTTGATTAGTTATTTTTGCGTCTCATAAGTATCGGATATTTTAAAAATTAATGCTGTCAACTTAGCGAAAGAGCAATGTTTTCTTACCGCATAGAAACATAGGAATTTTCACATAGAGAACATAGTTTTTGAGTAAAAAAGCTATAAAACCTATGATTCCTATGTGAAAACCCCTATCTATCTATGTGATTAATAACAACAAAAATGCACTAAGTTGACAGCATTAATTTTAAAAATATCCGATACTTGATTATAATCAATCAACGCTCGAATGTAACATTAAACTGTGTTTTTTGTCTCTATTGCGCTTTATTTTTGCGATATTTCATCTTTTTTTATTGAAAAATGTGCAATTTTTTGACCAATTATCTTTCCAAGTCGCATTCCTTCTTCACAGTCCATACGGAAATGAACACCTATAATGACACGCGAATAGGCGTTTTCAGTTGCCATCTCGTCTAATGAATGATAGGTGCGGGGTTTGCCTTGAAATTCTGTTCTTTTCTCATGTGTTTTGTCTGTAAATGAATTTGTATTGCCGAGTTGATGTTTCAAGATTTCAACGGCGCTTGCGCCAAAAATGGCATGACCAGAAGGGTAGGCAGGGAAAGCAGGTGTGTTATGAAGCGGTTGCCAATCAGCGTCTATATTGCGCTGAATAAAAGTTTCGGGACGCTCAATGTTGAAAAAGTATTTAGCATTCCAACAAGTAACTGCTGCATCATTTAGGGCTATACCAAGTTTCAGATACGTTTCAAGAACATCGGGAAAAGAAAAACGTTTTTGTGTAACATATTGATTAGCAATAGAAAACCACCGACCAACGGGGGTGATGGTAAATCTTTCTAAATCATCGCTCCAAAAATCAGCTATCCAGACATCTTCAAAAGAACGATTCTGTGCATTCACATAGACTTCCATGGCTTGTTTATAGAAATCAGATGTTGGGCTTTCGTCAAAGGGCAAAGGTGGTTTCATTCCTATATCATCTTTCGTATTGATGAAAGTCCTTACCATTGACCAATGTGGCAACAAAGCGGGCATGGGATAGATAGATGAGGGCTGCCAACTGCCTTTATACTGAGGGGGGGTATATGTTTTATCAAAATTGTATAAAAAAGCGTCGTGCCCAATTTTATCTGTCATTGAGTATTGCCAAATAGCTTCTGCAACGGCTTTGCCATAATTGATTGAATTTTGACCTACATTTTCATTTGTTTCGTTTCGTTTGGCTTCAACATTTTCTTTTTCTAATGCTGCCAATCTTTCTAAAAGGGACTGTGGTGCTGTAAAAAAAAAGTGCTTTACGATATGGGCATAAGCTGCATTGAGTGCAATAGGTAAATCAAAGTCTTTGGGTATGTCAGCAACGATATATTTTGAAGGTAAAAGCGGTTCTTTGAGTGATGAATAGCCCTTTAATGCGGGTAGTGAGGTTTGGTAAGCGGCTATTTGAATGTATGCAAACATGCGGGCACTCACGGGTGGGCGATAACCTACGGTATTTCTTTCTAATTTGAGGATTAAATCAGTCCATTGTACGATGATTTTTTGTGCTTTTAGGTATGCCAGTGGCTCGTCTTGTTTTTCTGTTATGCAAGTGTTGAAACAGAAAAGCAACGACAATAAAAGGATTGTTTTATAAAAATTATTTTTCATGATTCATAATTAACCTAAATATCGTCCCTTCTCCTTTTTTAGAAATCACTTGCAAGTTAATATTGTGTAATTTACAAATACTATCAACAAGAGACAAGCCTATACCTGTACCTTTAATATGTTTATGTTTTGGATTGCGATAAAAAGGTTGAAAAAGCAAAGGAATATCATCGGCGGCAATACCTTCACCGTGGTCAGCAATTTCGACTTGTTTTTTACTATTATCAGTAATAATGACTTTGACATAAGCACTTTTGTCGGGCGAGTATTTACAACAATTGTCCATTAAATTGATAAAGGCAGAGCGTAAAAGCATCTCATTACCCAAAACACATAAATCATTTTCGGAATCAGGGGTACCTTCTATATCAAATGTAATGCGATAATCTTTATGGTTATGCAGTAGTTTTTCTCTTGACAACAACAAAATGTCGTCTAAACGAACAGGCTCAAATTTCGGAATTTGATGATTTTCTGTGTGCAATCGTGCTAATTGAAGTAAATTATCTGTCGTTTCAGCCAATTCATGTGTGTCAGTCAATACGGATTGCAGTGTTTCTTGATACGCTTCTTTGGGTCGGTTTTTATTCTCCATCACGACCTGAATTTGAGAAACAATCGCCGAAATGGGGTTTTTTAATTCATGTGACACATTGGAAATAAAATTTTTTTGAAGCTCGAAAGCGTGATGTATGCGGTCTAAAAGACTGTTGAAAGTCAACACCAAACGCCCAATTTCATCTTTGTTTTTGGGCGTACTCAACCGTGTTTGGAGGTTTGAAGGCAACATTTTATCCACCTGTTCTACAATTTTAGCCACGGGATCTAAGGCTTGTCCCGTATAAACCCAACCGCCCAAAGCGACAATACCGATAACAACAAGAAAAGTCAATAACAAAATATTTTTAAGGCTATCCAATTGATGTACATTGAATTGTGACTCTGCTACGACATAAAAAAATGCGCCTTTTCTACTTTGGATTTTTAGACCAATAAAATAAGTATTACCTCTATGAAATTGCGTTTCACCGACATCTATTTGAGCAAAATCAATAAACGATAAATCACTGGGAAAGTGACTGAATGAAAAAATTTTTTCTTTTTTATGATTGAATATTAATATATTATCTTTGAAAGGAAGACTTTCAGACGGCTTGCTGGAAGGCGAATCATTAATAGCGGTTAGTTTTTCTTCGTCATGTAAAACCATTTCAACTGTCATCAAAGCCTTTGATCGCAAGTTGTTATAAAACTCGTCTTCGGTCATTTTTAAGAACTGATAATAGATGAAGCAGAGCGAAAAAATCAACATACCTGCTACCAAAATGATGAATTGTATCGTGAGTTTTGTCCTTACTTGCATCCTCAGTTCCCGTTTTTTTCTTCTGACCCCCTCAGTACATAACCCGTTTTGAACTGAGTATGGATGAATCGTTTATCAAAATCGCGTTCTATTTTTTTTCTCAAAAAATTGACATATACTTCGACAACGTTTGTGCCTGTATCAAAATCCAGATGCCAAACACGTTCAGCTATTTCTGTTTTGGATATGACACGACCTGGGTTTTTCAAAAAATATGCCATCAAGTCGTACTCTCGTGGTGTCAAAATGACTTTTTTACCATTGACAAAAAACTCTTTGGTGTAAATGTTCATATCCAATTCATCAAAAGTTAAGTTCGTTGGCGTTTGATAGGATTCAATAGGGCGACGCGCCAATGCCTTAATACGCAACACAAGCTCTTGAAAATCAAATGGTTTAGTCAAATAATCATCTGCACCTGCTTCAAAACCTTCGGTTTTGTCATCCATGTGGCTCAGTGCTGTCAATAATATAATAGGTGTATGATTACCTTCGGAACGCAACTGTTTCAAAAACTCCAAACCCGAAAGCGAAGGCATAACAATATCTGACACAATGACCGCATAATTATGCTTTTGAGCTAAAGCCAAACCCGTTTTGCCATCTGTAGCCGTATGCACCTGTAGCTGCTGCTCGGTCAAGCCTTGATACATAGCCATGAGGAGTTTCATTTCGTCCTCTACCAGTAAAACTTTCATTTTAATAACTTTTTAAGAAGTGCCATTTACAAGGTGTGTAATTTTGCTTCAATAATAAAAAAAAATATTCATTTTTTATAACTTAGTATCCATTTCTAATTTTTTAAAACTTAAAATCTCATGTTGTTATTTAAAAACTACTGTAAATTTCTATTTATCGCCTTTGTTACGACAGTTTTGGCTGTAAGTTGCGGCAAAGATACTGAAACAACAGAACCCGTTGTACTGAGTGTCAAAGATTATGACTACAAAGTTGCTTATGATTGGAATGAACTGTTTTTAGACGTAGAGCGTTATGCGGCAGGCTATCGTCCAGGTCCTGCACCTCGTGCTTTGGCGTATATGGGTCTTTCCGCTTACGAAGCCTGTATTTCCGGCATGCCGAACTACCGTTCAATGGCTATTTTGTATCCAGGTTTGTCTTTACCAGCAGTTGAAGCAGGTAAAGAGTACCACTGGCCCTCCGTTGTTAATGCTTCTTACGCTTATTTGATGCCATTGTTTTTCAGTAAAGCGACAGCGGCTCAATTACAAGCTATGACAAATTTATCTGAGGTAAACATTGTAAAATATAAAACAACTGCCAGCACGGATGTTTTCACGCGCTCAAAAGCCTACGGAGAAGCTGTCGCAAAAGCGATTTGGGATTGGTCGAAAACAGACCTTGTGGGTCACGACCATTTCAAAGACCCATTCCAAGGCTATGATTGGCAAACTGCCTATAAAAAAGCAGGGGATTGGAAACCAACGTTGCCCGGTCCAGGGAAACCAATGGGCGGTGTTTGGGGTAATGTCCGCACTTTTGCCATCAACGAGAGTGAAAAAGTTTGCCGTGTTCCTTTGGTCTATAGTGAAGCGAAGACTTCTAAACTTTACGCACAAGCCTTAGAAGTTTATTCCCAAAACACGCCAACCCTTTCTTATGAAGATGAGTGGATAGGCGAATATTGGAGCGATGACTTATTAAACTTGACTTTTAGCCCTGGTCCACGTTGGACTGCCATTGGTAATCAAGTCCTTGCTATTGAAAAAAGCAGTTTGGAAATTGCGCTTTTGATGAATGTAAAAGTTGGTTTGGCACTTAATGACGCTTCGGTTGGTTGTTGGAAATCGAAATATATCTATAACGTTGAACGCCCTCAAACCTATATCAATCGCATCATTGACCCGAATTGGAAACCGGCTCTGTACAATCCATTAACGGGTGAAACAGGCGTAACACCATCGTTTCCAGCTTATCCATCTGGTCACTCAACGATGGGTGCAGCGGGTGCAGAAGCCTTAGCAAGCATTTTTGGTTACAATTATGCGATGCTTGACAATTGTCACAAAGGTAGGACTGAATTTGAAGGCAGACCTCGTTCATTCAAAAGTTTTGCTGAAATGGCACAAGAAAACGCTTGGTCGCGTGTCCCACTCGGCGTTCACTATCGTATGGATTGTGAAGAAGGTGTACGCTTCGGCATAGAAATTGGGCGTAAAATCAATAGTTTGCCTTGGAAAAAATAATAATGAATAGTAAAGCGGTTGTCTCAAAATCCTAAACTTTTTGAGACAACCACTTCACAAAAACCAACTTTTCATGAAAAACGTCTTACGACTTTCTATCTCCCTTATCTTTTTTGCTGGTTGTTCAGAACTTACGAGTACACCTCAAAAACACTATCTTTATTTTGAAAATGGCAAAATTAGGCGTGAATACATCGTCATCAAAGATAAAAAGGAAGGTATGATGACCGATTTTTATCCCGATGGCAAAAAAAAATCAGACCGATTTTTTAAAAATGATACCCAAATAGGTCAAACCACTATTTACCATCTCAACGGTCAAATCAAAGAAGTACAATATTACGACAATATCGGACAGCGCGAAAAAGGTGATACATTGTGGTATGAAAACGGCAATATCGAATACATTGCCCAATTTAGCAACAATATGAAAAATGGTTTAATGGCAAAATTTGATTCTAATCAACACCCCATTTATAAAGCCATTTTCAAAAATGATTCGCTTGTCAAAGTTCTAAACGATTACTAAACCGTAGTAGTTATTTGGTTGTAAGGTAGTTCTAAATACCCGCTAAAAAAATCTTACCCTTCAACAACCATAGCCTTCTATATTTGTTGCCAATAAGACATTATCTTTGTTCAAAATTGGTAAATCAAATCTGCCTATGAAGTCCCTATTCTTTTCATTTTTATGCTGCTTAAATGGCTTGTTTGTTCAATCGCAAACAGTCGGCTTGTCCATGTCCGACCTGAAAGCCCCCCCTCAGTATAAGCCCACCTTTTTATCGAAAAAAACGATGCAAAAAGATGATATTCAGCAAGTTGCGAATAAAGCACTGCGCCCAATTCCCTTGGTTTTTTGTGTTGAAACGCTGCCATTTTTTTGTAAAATAGAGCATAAAATGGGTGTCAATCAAAAACTTCTTGTTAAATTTCGTCTCGGCGATGTGCAGTATGTTGATGAGTTGGAGGGGAAACGAAAATCAAACTAAATCAAACACGGAGATTAAGTCCACATGCTTATGAATCTAAAAAAGACAAATACCCTATTCGCCGCCCTTGCGCTATTTTTGATTTCGATGAGTTTCTCAACGAAACGGATTCCTTGTGTAAAAACGAGTAGTCTTAAAGAAAACCTGTCTGAATATGGTTTTTTTGTAGGCAAAATAGCTGACCAAAAACCAGCCAAAGGCGTTGTGGCTTATACTTTAAATGCACCTTTGTTTTCGGATTATGCTCAAAAATTGCGTTTTGTTCAATTACCTGATGGTCAAACGGTAGATTTTAATGCCGATTCTGTTTTTCAATTTCCCATTGGGACAAAGATTATTAAGACTTTTTTATATCCCAATGATTTTAGAAATACTCAAAAAGGACGGCGTATTTTAGAAACAAGGGTCTTGTTGCGTGACCAGGACGGTGGTTGGGTTGCTTTGCCTTATGTATGGAATGACGAACAAACAGAGGCAACTTTAGAACCTGCAGGAGATACTAAAAATGTTACTTTTAGAGATGCCAAAGGGCGAAAACAAGCGTTTGAATATTTGATTCCGAATGTCAATCAATGTCGAGGGTGCCATATTCGAGGTGATAAAATGTCGCCAATTGGACTTTCAGCACGACAACTTAATGGCAAATTAGATGCTCATAATCAATTAGTTATGTGGCAAAATGAAGGTTTATTGAGGGGATTGCCTAATGATTTGGCAAGTATACCTAAATTTCCAAATTATGAAGACAATACCGTTTCGATTGATAAACGTGCAAGGGCTTATCTCGATATTAATTGCGCGCATTGCCATAATTTACAAGGGCCTGCAGTGACATCGGGCTTGATGTTAGATTGGAAAACAACGGACTCTACAGCCTATGGTTTTTATAAAACACCTGTGGCGGCTGGTCGTGGTTCAGGTAATTTAAAATACGATATTTTGCCACAAAAACCTTCAGAAAGTATATTATTGTACCGTTTAGTCTCAACTGATTCGGGCGAAATGATGCCCGAAGTGGGTCGAAAGCTCGTTCATACTGAGGGGGTCGAATTGATTCGGGAGTGGATTAAAACAATGAAGTGATGGGGTTTTGCGTTTTAAGATTTTACAAAAAACAAACAATCACCTATCTATGAGCGCTTATAAACAACTCACCATTGCGCTTTTTGCGCTATTGACTCCTTTTTTATCAAAAAGTCAAGTAAAAATAACGATAGATAATGTGAAAGCAACCTATACCGCCAATGAAAAGGCCGCTTTTCGCATTTCTTCTAATGTATTTGGTGTGGTCACATATTCAATTTTTTATGACCCACGAGATGAAAAGTCAATCATAAAAAAAGGCAGTTTCACGATTCGACAGGGGCAATCTGATTCGGTTGTGATTTTTGGATTACCTCATCCAGGAGTTGTGTTTTTCAAAGCTGAACAAAATGGCAATATAGCGACAGTCAATGTCGCTTTTGACCCCCTCAGTATTCAGCCGATTGAAGCAGAACCGGAGGATTTCGATGATTTTTGGAAAAAAGAAAAAGAAAAATTGAAGGCTGTGCCTATGAATCCGCAATTGACCTTGAAAAGTACCTTGCCAAATGGCTCAAAATTGTATATTTTGAGATTGGACAATGTGGATGGGCGGACGGTCAATGGATATATTGCGATTCCTGCGGGGGAGGGTAAATTTCCTGCCGTCATTCAATTGCCACCGTTTGGCACGACAACCTTTGAGCCAGATGGATTCCTCATGACCGATTTTGCTGAAAAGTGCCAATCCATCATCATTCAGTTAACAGTGCACAATACGCCGCCAAATCAAGAAGACCCCAATGCATATAAGCCCGATGACTTGACTGACCCAACCAAGTATTATAATCGGTGGATGTTGTTAGGCGGTTTACGAGCGATAGATTATGTGGCTTCACGGGCGGATTTCAATGGTAGTTTGGGCCTGTGTGGCAATTCACAAGGCGGTGGTTTAGCTATTTCGTTGGCAGGGTTGGACGATAGAGTGAAGGCGGTTTTGGCGATTGCTCCTGCCAACATAGAGCAGCAAGGCTCGCGTTATGGTCGTGCGAGTGGTTTTCCACGTTATAATATAGGGGCTGTTGCGTTGAATTTAGATGCCAATTTGGTTAAAAAAGCTTCAAAATACCATGATGCTGCTTATTTTTTGAAGCGATATAAAGGTGCATTGATGATGCAAACGGGGTATAAAGATGATGTTGCACCTTCGGTAACGCATTTTGCAGCTTATAATCAGTTTAAAGGTTCAGCGACCATGCTGCATTTGCGAGATATGGGTCATAACTATCCCGAAGAGTATTGGTTGGGGCGTTATGCGTTTTTCAATCAACATCTAAGGGGTTTTGCGAATCCGTTTTCTTTCAAAAAGACATATCATATTAGTGCGGGTAATGACCAAAAAGATATGCTTTTAGACTCCGTTATACTGAGGGGGGCTGTTTTTAAGGACGGTATGGAAAATGCGACATTACCCGTTTTGTGGGAAAAAGTATCAGGGACAGGCATTGTGACCTTTGAAAATGCCAAATCCAGTACGACAAAAGCCCGTTTTAGCGAAGCAGGCACTTATATCTTGCGTCTATCCGCAGAAGATGATTATCTTATCAATGACCCTTCACAGGCGAAATATTATTCGATGCGCGACTTCATTACTATTGATGTTAAAAAAAAAGATAATAGCGGAATAGGTGGCGTTGTAGAAGCCAAAAGCTTAATTATTACGCCTAATCCTTCGATAGGTTCATTTAAGGCACGTTGGGAGTCTATTTATAACTACCAAAAAATGCGTGTTTTTGATGATAAAGGGATATTTTTATTTGAAAAAGATATAAATTTAGCTGCCAACGAAATTAAAATAGACTTAACGGCAATGCAAGATGGTGTATATATGTTTGTATTGGTCAATAAGTTTGGGCATTTAATTTCAAAAAAAATTATGAAAATGAGTAAATAAGAGATATTGACATGGCTATTCTTGCTTGATTTTATCTATAATTTCCTGCATTTTGCTTGAAAAAACGAATGTTTCGTCTGAATTGAAACCTCGCCGCCTGAATGCAATTTTGCCATATTTATTTATGATAATCAATTCAGGATAATTATTAATGTTCATTAACTTTGTAAGGTGTCCATCTTGGTCATAATAAAAAGTATTTTTATCCATTTTTAGAGTATTAAGTAATTTATTAGCCTTTACAAAAGAATCTATACTGCCACTATTTATAGATAAAAATATGATGCTTGAATCTTTATTATAGTTTTCACTCAATGATTTATAGTGAGGCATCAGTGCACGACATGGAGGGCAATTTGCGAACCAAAAATCTAAGACTAAAGTTTTATTTTTTGTCTCTAATTTGAAATGTGATGAATCTACAAAAGAGATTAAGCTATACTGCATTTTGTAGTTTACGCTATCAATTTGTTCACTAAGAATCGACATTTCATTATTATTAAATGTCCTATTCGAAAATAGCGAAACAGAAAATAGGTTAATAGCAATAACAAATAATAGGCTTGAAATATATTGATATTGTTTTTTCTTTAAATAATTGCACACTAAGAAGCAGACAGTTGGTGTTATGAACAAAATTGAAGTTTGTATTAGCAAATTCGTAATATCTTCTGTTAAACTAAATGTAAAAAATCCAACCAAAAAAAAATGGAACCCGATGGGGAGTAAAATATATTTCTTTTTTTGAGACCAAAAGAATCCAATTAAGCAATACAGTATACTATAATGAAGACAGATTGAATGGCACTTTGTAAAGCAAAAGTGGCATTAGCGGATAAAATTAGAATATATCCCAATGCATATAAAAGTGCACCAAATAAAATATATTTAGTTTTTTTCATTTTACTTTATTTTTTTTACTATAAATTTAAAAAGATAAAGCCTTATCTTTTTGTCAAATGTATGTTATAAATCTTTATTAGTCGTTAAGTAATTTACAAACTCCATCACAATTATATCGCCAAAAAGTACCACAACCCCACGAATCAGTTTTACATCTACCAGTTTCACACTCACCAGGTGATGAACACCAATCACTTTGTCCTGAACAACCACATGCAGGCTCTTCATTGCTCCCACCTCCACCAACAGATGTACATGGCTATCATTTTTTACTACTAAATTCCCTTCTTTCTGTTTTAAAGATTGGCAATGCCAAAAGAGTAGCCTTTTTTTTATGCTTATTAAGACCTAAAGGAAAAATTCTCCCCCTCAGTATTTATGATATTTATAAGCAATGAGAAAAAAACCTTCTGGTTGAAAAGTTTATTTTTCAACCATGAAAAAATATGTAACCTATAAAGTGCTGAATGTCAATATTTTGTTCAAAGTGTGGAAATGTGGATAAGTTATTTTGTAAAAATAAGTGGGAAAAAGTGGGAAATTGTGGAGAAATGGTCTTACTTTTGAACCATAAGAACAGCAATTGAACGACAATCTATTGATTTAAAAGATAAATAAGGATTGAATTACAATTATTAATCAAGTAAAAATGCTCAATCTACGCGGTGAATATGAATGTTCGATGGATGCTAAAGGACGCATTCGCTTGCCTTCATCACTTTTGAAGAAATTGGGCGAGCGTGAGAGTTTTCATTTTGTACTCAATAAAGGTTTTGAAAAGCATTTGACACTTTACCCCATTGAAGTTTGGGAGACAACGGTAAAAGATTTTGAGAAACTAAATCCTTACGACAACGATACACGACAATTTCTTCGCCGATTTCATAATGGTGCGACAGATATTGAAATGGATGACCAAATGCGTATTCTTGTTCCTAAAAGACTCTCTGAATTCGCTGGATTAGAAAAAGAAGTTATTTTGAACGCTTATGGCGATAAAATTGAGATCTGGGAGGCTGCGGCGTACGAAACCATGATGAATGGTGACGAAACGACAATGGCTGAATTAGCCCAGAAAGTTTTGGGTAACCGAAACGAATAGTTCAATCAACCAAAATTTTTGCACACAAAACCACAATTGTTTTTTTCTTTTTTACACACACAACTTAGTACACACCTCACACTGTGAAACACGATATCTTACATTTACATTTTATCCAATTTTTACGGATTCCGGATTTTGTTGATTTTCTGATTTTTTTAAAAATGAGAAGTCAGTCAGAATCCGGAATTTTTTTTTGAAGGAAAAGCCTATCTTGTCCCACAATTTTACAATATTATGTCAAATTATCATACAACCGTTCTACTCAATGAAGCCGTTGAGGGCTTAGACATTCGTCCTAATGGCGTTTATGTTGATGCAACTTTCGGTGGCGGCGGTCACAGTCGGTTAATTTTGGAAAGTCTGGGTGACAAAGGTAAAATTATTGGTTTTGACCAAGATGATGATGTTCGCTCGCAAATTATTGATAATGAACGTTTTATATTCTTAAATCATAATTTTAGAGAATTGAAACGTATGTTGCGCTTTTCAGCTATTCGTCGCGTGGATGGTATTTTAGCAGATTTAGGTGTCTCATCACATCAATTTGATGAAGCAGAACGTGGCTTCTCTTACCGATTTGATGCGCCTCTAGATATGCGCATGAATCAAGCAGAAGGGACAACGGCTGCGAATATTTTAAATAGATATACTGCTGAAAATCTGCAAAAAATATTGAGCGAATATGGTGAGGTGCGTAATGCCCGAACCTTAGCAAATGCCCTTGTTGGAGCGCGAGTAGGCAAATCATATCATAATATCAGCGATTTATTAGCCGTCAGCGACCCCCTCAGTATGGGCGATAAAATGCGCTCTCGTTCACAAGTATTTCAGGCATTGCGGATGGAAGTGAACGATGAAATCGGTGCTCTGAAGGACTTTTTGCAACAAAGTCTTGAGGTTTTATCGGCTGGTGGACGTTTGGCAGTTATAACTTTTCATTCGATAGAAGACAGAATTGTGAAAAATTTTATGAAAAGTGGTAACTTCGACGGTGAATTAGAGAGCGATTTTTATGGCAATATCACACGTCCTTTTACTTTGATAACTAAAAAACCTATTGAGCCTTCGGCGGAAGAAATAAGAAACAATCCCCGTTCGCGTTCAGCTAAATTGCGTGTTGCGGAAAAAAATTAATTGTTATGAATTTTAAATTAAGACAACATGGCACGTCCACTTAAAGACTATACACATTTAGGCACAATGATGTCTGATTGGATATTCGGAAACATACCGTTTGTGTTCTTTTTATTTTTTTTAGGGTTAATTTATATTGCTAATTCAAATTTTGCTGACAAACAAGTGCGGCAAATACAGTTATTGGAAAAAGATATTAAAGATTTAAAGTGGCGATATAATGGTGCAAAGGCTGAAGTGATGCTGTCAACGAAACAATCAGAAATTGAAAAACGGGTGGCAGCGTTTGGTTTACGTGCATCCAATCAGCGGACAAAAAGGATAATAATTGAGTAATTTTACTGAGGGGCATTTTTGTTTTTCAAAGCCTAATAAATTTAAAATCAATACTTTGTGATTTTATTAAATTTTTAAGACGTATGATTAATCGTCATCAAAAAAAATATTATCAATGGCAATAGTCAATTTTAGAGACAATGTCTTAGGTCGCGTTTATTTGGTTGCAGTTATTGTCGTCCTTGTAGCCATGATGATTTTATTTAAAGCGTTTATTATTTCGACCCGCGAAGGAGATAGATGGCGCAAAGAAGCAGATAGGCGGTATATTCAAAATCGAGAAGTCCCCGGTGAGCGGGGGAATGTATTGGCAGAAGATGGTTCGCTTTTGGCAACGTCAATTCCATATTTTGAGGTTCGAATGGATTTTGGTGCCGATGGATTAAGTAAAGATGAGTTTGTCAAGACTCTGGATTCGCTTGCATGGTGTTTGACCACCTACTTGACGCCCGAAAAGAGTACGATTGATGAATGGCGAAACTACCTTTGGTCGCGCTTCAACGCTAAAAGCCGTTATGAATTGATAGCAAAAGACATCACCGTTGCCCAATTAGAAATACTTAAAACTTTTCCTATTTTTCGTGGAGGGCGTTCAAATGGTTTTATCGCTATTCGGACTAACCGACGTGAGCATCCTTTTAAAATGTTGGCACTCAGGACTTTAGGGTATACCAAAGATGATTTGAAAGTAGGCATTGAAGGAAGTTATGATAAAGAATTGAGTGGTGGCAAAGAAAGCGTTCCTATGATACGCGTCGGCAATGATGTGTGGGTGCCATTACAAGATTTAACGGATATAGAGCCTCGAAATGGCGACGACGTGGTTACAACTATTGACGTGAATACCCAGGACATAACCCAAACGGCATTGATTCGGTCGTGTGAAACTTTTCAAGCGGAGCATGGAACGGCTATCGTTATGGAGGTAAAAACAGGTAAAATTAAAGCTATTGCTAATGTCAGCCGTACAAAAGATGGTTGGTGGGAAGACTATAACTATGCCGTAGGGGTGCGTGTAGAGCCTGGTTCTACCTTCAAATTGGCTTCAATGTTGGCACTTTTAGAGGAAAAAGCCGTTCGTCTGAGCGATACCGTGGATATTGAAGGGGGGCGACACAAGTATTCAGATGTATATTTGGAAGACCATGAGAAAGCAAGGAAAAATTTGATGACAGTCAAAGAAGCTTTTTCAGCTTCTTCAAATGTAGGCATTTCTAAGTTGGTTTATGGTTATTTTAATGATAAACGGCAACAATATATCAAGCATCTTCAAGATTTTAATTTGACAATCCCAACAGGCATTGAATTGGAAGGCGAAGCCCCGCCCAATATCAAAAATGCCGATGATGCCACATGGAGCGGGATTACTTTGCCGTGGATGAGTGTGGGTTATGAGTTGGAAATCACGCCTTTACAGTTATTAACTTTTTATAATGCTGTTGCAAACAATGGCGTTATGATGAAACCTTTTCTCATCAGTGAAATTAGAAAATATAACGAAACACAAAAATATTTTAAACCCACAATTGTCAATAAACGGATTGCTTCACTTGACGCGTTGGCTCAAGCTCGGGAACTTTTGGAGTCCGTTGTCGAAATGCCTGGTGGCACAGCTTATCATTTGCGCACCCCTCAGTATCGTTTTGCAGGAAAGACTGGAACAGCGCAACTTAACTATTCAAAAGACAAGCCTGGGAAGCACATAGGCGGTTATTTGGGCACTTTTGTGGGCTATTTTCCATCTGAGAATCCCATTTATTCCTGTATTGTTATGATTTCGAAACCCAAATCAGGTCATTATGGCGGCGTTGTGGCTGCGCCTGTTTTCCGAGAAATAGCCGATAAACTCATATCTTCAAACATTGCATTGAGTGAGCCTTTGAATGAAAAAGGGAAACCTGTACCATCGCCTACTTTTCTACCCGATGATGTTGGTTTCAAAGGTGATTTGTTAAAAATGCTTCAAAATGTGGGTTTAAAACACGAAATTGGCGTCTTAAAAGAAGATGATTGGTCTGCTTTGAGACCGAAAGGTGATACACTCAATGTCCTACCTCGAAATGTTGGTAACCGAAAACAAGTACCTTCGGTAATGGGTATGGGACTGAAAGATGCCTTGTATTTGCTCGAAAATCGGGGTTTACGTGTCTCATTCAGTGGTTATGGAAAAGTGGTAGCGCAATCCCTCAATCCAGGGGTAGTCGCGTATCCAGGCAATGTGATAGCCATAAAATTAGATTAAAAATGAAACATTTAACACAAATACTGAGGGGTATTCCTATCCTCGACAGTCACGGTGATATAAACCAAGACATTTCTAAAATTGTTTTTGATAGCAGAAAAGTAGAAACGAACTCGCTTTTTGTTGCTGTACGGGGTACGCAAGTAGATGGTCATAATTTTATTCAAAAAGCCATTGAAGGCGGTGCAAAAGCCATTGTTTGTGAAGAAATTCCTGAACAAATAAGCGGAATTACCTTCGTGAAAGTAACGAATGCGGCGGCGGCTTTAGGGGGAATGGCAGCTAATTTTTATGATAATCCTACAGGAAATCTTAAAGTTATTGGTATAACTGGTACAAATGGTAAGACTTCAATAGCGACTTTAATGTATGATTTGTTTACAGCATTGGGTTATAAATGTGGCTTAGTGTCAACGGTAGAATATCGAATAGCAGGTAAAATATTCCCTGCCACGCATACAACTCCCGACCAAATTGCCCTCCAAAAGTTGTTTTTTGATATGATTACTGAGGGGTGTATTTTTGCATTTATGGAAGTATCGAGCCATGCTTTGGCACAAAATAGGGTAGTTGGGATTCACTTTGCAGGGGCTGTCTTTTCTAATATCACACACGACCATCTGGATTATCATAAAACTTTTGAAAGTTATCGCGATACGAAAAAGATGCTGTTTGACAATTTGCCTAAATCAGCTTTTGCTTTGACAAACCATGATGATCGTAACGGAAAATTCATGTTGCAAAATACAAATGCTTCAAAATATGGTTATGCGCTTCGAAAAGTAGCAAATTTTAAAGCGAAAATTATAGAAAATAGCTTGTTAGGTTTGCACCTTGATTTGGATGGTCATGATTTTTATGCCCGAATGATTGGCGAATTTAATGCTTATAACCTTTTAGCGGTCTATGCAACGGCTGTTTTGTTAGGTGAAGATAAATTAGAAATCTTAACAATTCTATCCAATCTAAAAGGCGCAGAAGGTCGTTTTGACTACATACATGATGCCCAAAAAGACATTGTTGGTATTGTTGACTATGCACATACACCCGATGCTTTGGAAAATGTGTTAGAAACCATACGCCATTTTCGTAAAGACAATCAAAAAATCATTACACTCACTGGAGCTGGTGGTGATAGAGACCCTGATAAAAGACGCATCATGGGCAAAATAGGCGCCATGATGAGCAATACTTTGATACTCACATCCGATAATCCGCGTTCAGAAGACCCCCTCAGTATTATAGAGCAAATGAAGGTTGATATAACCCCAAAAGATATGTCAAAAGTTTTAGAAATAGCAGACCGTAGGCAAGCAATTCGGACAGCCGTTAAATTGGCGCAACGCGGCGATATCATTCTGGTGGCAGGTAAAGGGCATGAAAAATATCAAGAAATCAATGGCGTTAAGTATCCTTTTGATGACAAAGAGGAATTAACAAAAGCATTTGGAGAATAGTCAATTGACATTGTTTTTTAAATATTTTTTCTTGCCTAAATGATTTATTATCAATAAATTATGTCCAAATAAAATTATTTTTTAAAAAATAATTTTAAAAAAGTTTGGTTAGTCATTTTCAATTGTTCTATATTTGCATCGCAATTAACGAAAGCGTTAATAAAAAGTAAAAAAGCGGAAGTAGCTCAGTTGGTAGAGCACGACCTTGCCAAGGTCGGGGTCGCGAGTTCGAGTCTCGTTTTCCGCTCAGTTTCCAAAAACTAATTAGTGGCAGCCATCTGAAAAGGTGGCTTTTTTTTTGGCTTGATGGAAACTTATTTTACTTTTGTATTTCGTATCGCCCTGGTGGTGGAATGGTAGACACGCAGGACTTAAAATCCTGTGAGCTCACGCTCGTGCGGGTTCGAGTCCCGCCCGGGGTACGAAACATTTAAAAAGTCCTTGTGAACAGTTCGTTTGCAAGGGCTTTTTTTTTGCACAAATCCCAGTGTTAAATATCCTATCATTTTCTAAAATACGCTATTTTTACAGCCTATATCATGTGATAGACGACACATCTACCACAAATGAAAGACATTGAATACGCCCCCTCAGTATAATCACTTAAAAAGAATATATTGGTATGACGAACGACATCAACGAAAAATTATATCGTGATCATTTATCGCTGACCGATTGGGAAAAACTACTCTTAAATGGTTGGGATAGGGTAGGTGAAAACTTCTTTCGCCGCCGATTCGATTACTATACCGTTCCGTATGTATTTGATGAGGAGGTGATGACTATGCAATTGATGCCCATCCGCTATCGTCTTTCTAATGATTTTATATTCAAGAAAAGCCAACGTATGGTTATGCGTCATAATTCTGATTTAGTGAAAGTGATTCGGCCTGCCGTGATAACAGATGAAAAAATAGCTTTATTCGATGCTTGGTATGCACATCGGTTCAATCGTTTTGCCAGCATTTACAGTTGGGTTTCAGACCAACACAAGCCTTTTCCGATGTACGAATTGTGCATTTACAAGTTGGACGCTCTTGTCGCCTGTAGTTTTTTTGATATTACTCCCCATTCGCAGTACAGTACCGCGGCTTTCTATGACCCTACGGAAATGAAACGGAGTTTAGGTACGTTCACACTGCTTTGTGAAATCCAACATGGCTTGATGAACCATAAAAAGTATCACTATCCAGGTCATGCTTACGCTCAAAGCTCAATGTACGACTACAAAAAAAAGATGAACAATGTAGAACATTATGATTGGGACAGAAAAGAATGGCTGCCCTTAAAAAGGTATGCCTTCTGACAAAATATCTATCAAAATGTCTCGATTTATGAATATATATGCCAATGCTGATATGAAAGTTGGAATAAAAATCCACTGAACAACCCACAAAGCAGCTAAGACCATTGTCGGCGAAATTGGCAGTACCATCCAAAACCATTCTGTCTTACCACTACCTTTCATACGTGCATTTAAGGGGCTATAAAAAGTATGCATAAGCTGTTCGATGTTGCGCGCAAAAAAAAATTTCGCGGCAAAAATCTCATAAGTATAACCACGCAAAGTACTTTCAATCCCTTTTGTTCGATTTTCCACACTTTTTGCAATGCCAATTTTGTAGCGAAATAAATAACGCGAATTGCCCAATACATAAATATAGCGGTAGTCGAGGCGTGATAACTCCCTCAGAACAAGCAATTCTTTTCTTCTTTTTGTCATGGTGCGAATATAATACTTTTAGTTTTTTATATAAATTTTTTAAAACAAAGTATTTTATGTTAAAATAAATATTAAGTTATTTTATTTTCAAATACAAAAACTATACTAATTTTAAGTTCTTAAATAACAATGACTTATAAATGTCAAAATCTAAGAGTTATTTTCAACATAACAATGTTTTACCTGATAGGCGTATTTTTTTAGTCATATTATTGATTGTATGTTGCCTGTGTCGTCAAAGAATTTATCACGCGTCAATAGTCTATCGGATTGGGCAGCAACGGTTGACGGATACACTTATGGATGCCAATTTTGAGCGTTTTATCTTAACGCACCCAGATGTTTATGATAGAAATTTTTCTAATATCGATAAAATAATTCATGTTTCACTTAAAGTAACAGCAGACGCATTGTCATTCAAAGGTGAACCGACTTTGAAAACAGACCCCCTCAGTATTTTGAATGTTGGGGAAGCTAACAGTGAAGGCTATGCCACTTTTTTCAAGATTGTTTGTACCTATCTAATAAGACGTTATCATTTTTCAGATTCATATATTTGTCGTCAATATATTGCTGAAAGAACCAAAAATGGAGAAAATTTACAAGATGCAATACATACGCCGGGTGGTCGCTCTCCTTTCAACAAGTATCGGGATATTTTAGCCATCATTAACATACGCACAGGCGAGCGCAGGTTCGTTGATCCTGTGATATATGACCAATTTAATATTGTTGTTATAAATGTTTCAAATGAAGAAAAAGCTTCCTTGAATGTCAACCAGCGTTTAGATATTCGGCATGCTAAAAGTCAGCTTTTTGCCCAACCGCAACGTTAATAATAGCCGAATGAAAAAAAATATATACCTTTTAAGTAATGATAGAGTTAATTTTGAACCTAATATCGTTATAAAACCGTATTGACAGCATACTAAGGTCTAAAAAAAACTCTACCCATGAAATATCTATTCTGTAGTTTTCTTTTTTGCGTTTTTTGCACACCGATTCAAGCAACTCAACTGTCTGTAGCACAAGATACGTGCATTATTCCTTCTGCTATTACACCGAACGATGATGGTCAAAATGATGAATTTATCATTCCTTGTATCGTAAAAGATCCTTCAAATGAAAGTGAATTGTGGATTTTTACGCAATGGGGAGAGCGTATCTTGTATGCTAAACCATATATGAACACTTGGCGAGGCGATACAAAAGGGCTGCCTTTGCCAGATGGTACTTATTATTACATTTTTCGATTGAACGTCCGTTCCCTAACGCAAAGAGGTTTTGTAACCATTTTTCGTTAAATTTTGGCACTCAAAATAATTTAAATCAATGAAATTTAACTTTTATAA
The DNA here is from genome assembly GCA_043744455.1 of Saprospiraceae bacterium. GTDB lineage: Bacteria > Bacteroidota > Bacteroidia > Chitinophagales > Saprospiraceae > JAAFJT01. The sequence goes on from JAYTUQ010000436.1 coordinate 25,634, forward strand.
CATAAGAATATTATATGTATTTATTTTTTTATGCATATGTTCTGAAGGGGTATTTGCACAACAAGAAAGCACTCGGACGTTGTTTATGTACAATCCATGGGCAGTCAATCCAGCGGCGGCAGGTTATCGCGATTTACCCACACTTTTGCTGCATCATCGCTCTCAATGGTTGGGTTTTAACGGTGCGCCGACTTTTCAATCTATCAATTTCAGTACACCTGCTTTTCGTTCACGTCGTTTGGGGGTTAGTTTGGGTTTAACTAATGATCGTACGGGTTATTTTCAAAAACAAATAGGCATTTTGGCATTATCTTATAGTCTCATAAAAACAGAAAATTTTGCAATAAGGATGGGTCTACAAGGCTCTTTGCGCCGTTTAACGACTCGATTTGATCAAGCAGACGATATTTTGGTTTTGCAAGCTGACCGTTCTATTCCGCCACGTCGCTCGACCAATTATTCGGAAAACATCGGTTTTGGGACTTTTGTGACTTACAGAGAATCCTATTTGGGCTTTAGTGTACCTTATTATTTAAATAATATTATTGGTATTAATCCTTATTCGCCAGTTACAGGAGTGGAATTTCCGCACTTTTATTTGATGGGTGGCGTTGCTTTTCAACCTGCCGATGGTATTACATTAAAGCCACAGTTTATGTTTAAATATGTCAAAAATGCGCCGTGGAATATAGAATCGAACCTCAGTGCTACGGTAAAAGAAAGAGTCACATTGGGAGTTTCCTATCGAGCTGGACGGACCAATCTTGTTGGTATCGGTGAGTCAGCTTCTATGACTTTTATGCTGCAACTGAGCGACCATATGGCTTTGGGTGGTGCTTATGATTGGATTTTATCGCAAATTGGTCAGTTTTCTTATGGTAGCTTTGAGGTATTGATGCGTTATGATTTGAAGGCAAAAGAAGTGAAATTGAGTAATCCACGCGGGCTTTATTGAGTAGATAATTGATAACGGATAATTTATAATTAAGCAATATTATTCTTCTAATATCTTGATTTTCAATTAATTATATTTAACTATCCACTATATTAAACCATTTCAAAAGCCTCTGAATAATGCGCTTCAATTTCATCTAAAACTTGAAATACTGAGGGGGCATCATTTAGCGTCACTAAGCGCATTCTGAACGGTTTGATATTGGGTAAACCTCTGAAATAATTGGTGTAATGTTGGCGTGTTTCCCACAAGCCTAATTTTTCGCCTTTCCATTCGATAGCCCGATGCAAATGTTTGCGAACGGCTTCTACACGCTCGGATACTGAGGGGGCATCAATGAGTTCGCCTGTATTGAAAAAGTGTTTAATTTCTCTAAAAATCCATGGATAACCGATGGCGGCACGCCCAATCATCATGCCGTCCACATCGTATCGGTTGCGGTATTCGAGGGCTTTTTGAGGGCTGTCAATGTCGCCATTGCCAAAAATTGGAATAGTCATACGCGGATTATTTCTAACTTTTGAAATCCATGACCAATCCGCTTCACCTTTATACATCTGTTTGCGCGTGCGTGCATGAATCGTAAGAGCTTGAATACCAACGTCTTGTAAGCGTTCAGCGACTTCAACAATATTAATCGTAGACTCATCCCAGCCCAAACGGGTTTTCACTGTAACGGGTTTCGAAGTGGACTTAACCACAGCCGCCGTCAATTCTATCATCTTTGGAATGTCTTGTAGCAAACCTGCACCTGCCATTTTACAAGCCACTTTTGCTACAGGACAGCCATAATTGATGTCAATAACATCTGGATTTGCCGCCTCAACTATAGCCGCCGCCCGTATCATGGAATCCAACTGACCGCCAAAATATTGGATTCCAATGGGTCTTTCATAATCGAAAATATCGAGTTTTTTGAGACTCTTCTCTGCATCATGTATCAATCCATCACTTGAAATGAATTCCGTGTACATCATATCTGCCCCCAATTCTTTGCACAAAGCTCTGAACGGGGGATCACTTACGTCTTCCATCGGTGCAAGAAGAAGGGGAAAACGACCTATTTCGACATTACCTATTTTTACCATTTTATTATTAGTATATTGATTGCTGGTATATTGGTTATTAGTTACCCGTGGGATTTATTTTGGTATTAGAGGGCAAATTTACAAATAACAAGTGACAATGGTTAAAGAAGCGTTCAAATTCCCCAATAACCAGTTACCTAATAACCGATATACCAATAACCAATACACCAATATCGAGCAACAATTATTAAACTTAAAAATCTTATTTACCTTTGCGTACTTTTTAAAAAACAATCAACGTATTACGAGGGTCGCACACTATTTTTATTTTGAGCATGAAGAAAACATTACACCTTTTTTTAGTCCTTCTTTTTTTTATGGCTTGTAAAAGCGAGAATGAACGCCGCATCATTGGCAAGTGGCAAGCATTGCAATTAATGGAATGCGACAATGTGATACCAATTCAGGTAGAGCTGGTTGACATTGAATTTATGTCCAATGGTAAATATATTTTCCACTCGACACTTAATGTCAAAGAAGCAGGTGATTATCGGATTCACAAAAATTTCCTTTTCACACAGGACAGAATGCGTGAAAAAGCACCTGAAAAAGCAGTTTTGATTAAATCTCTTGAGGAGGATACTTTGGTTTTGCAAATGAGTTTTAAGGGTAAAGACCAATGGTTGACCTTAGTTAAAGATATATCAGAAGACAAAGCAAAGAACAAAAAAGAAGTCCAAACTCATACTAATGCAACGGGCGTACCCACAACGGTGGCGACAACTACTCCTGTAACAATCAATCCTTTAGATTCTATTCAAAAGAAAGAAGAAGCGGAAAAAAAAGCAACTGATAAAGAAGTCCAACGCAAAAAAGAAGAGGCGGCGGCGGATAAAAAACGCGAAGCCGAAGCCGACAGAAAACAAGAAGCAGTAAAAAAATCATCAAAAAAAGAAGAATCAAACCTTTCATCGGCAGAAGCCTACAAAAAAAGGGAAGCTAAACGCATAGCAGACGAACGTAAAGAGAAGGAAGCATCGGAAAAAAAAGCGGCACAATTTCGTAAAGAATATGCTATTCGCGAAGCGGAAAGGAAAAAAAGAGAGGTACGAAAAAATTAATAACAATGATAATACATCCTTGGCACAACGTGTCTGTGGGCAAAATGCCCCCCTCAGTAGTCAACGCGATTATTGAAATTCCGAAAGGTTCTCGTGCAAAATATGAGTTGGATAAGGACTCTGGTTTGATTAAACTCGACCGTGTTTTGAGAGGGTCTATGATGTATCCTTTGCATTATGGTATTATTCCACAGACTTTGTTTGACGATGGCGACCCTTTGGATATTATGGTTTTGATGCAGGTAACAGTCGTGCCGTTGACATTGGTTTCTTGCCGTGTAATTGGGGTGATGCGCATGATTGACCAAGGCGTGGAGGATGATAAAATTTTGGCGGTTGCTGAAGGAGACCCCTCAGTGTCAGACATATACGATGTATCAGATTTGTCAGAAACTTTCACATCAGAATTGAAGGACTTTTTCGAAAATTATACTGTTTTAGAAGGAAAAAGTGTTCAAATTATGGATTTTTTAAATCGAGAAAAAGCGGCGGATACCATTGTATATAGCCGTCAACTCTATGACCAAAAATTCAAATAACTGGTCAAATGCGAAGCCGATGAGGTTGGGTAAAATGGATAAAAAAAGCAGTGTTTTTTCAAAATCAATGTTGTTTATGATTCTTCTACCTTTAATCCAATGCACTTTTGTATTTGAAATTTGAATTAATAACAAAAAACAAATATATCCAACTGTTCCTAACCAAAACGAAGCCCAAATAAATGGAAGTATGAATGGCATTAGACGATAATAACGGCTGATGTCGGACAAAATTCCCCCCGTCATAGTATCATTTAAAATGAATAACAAATTGAGAAATCCAAAAAAAATCAAAAATGCACCCGCCCAGCCTGACCGCAATAAGATAAAAATTAAAAATAGTAAAGCGTAAATACCGACTTGTGTATTTGAGAGAATGTCGGGATTATCTATCAATTTGACGGTCAAAAACATCAATACGGATAGAAAAATGAAGGTTGGTACTATGTATTTCTGTATTTTACTTAAAATTCGACCGACATAAACGAAAAGAAAAGCTGCTGAAATGGAGAATACGTTGCCTCCTAATAAAACAATTAAAGGAATCCCGCCTCTTGTACAAGCGTATAAACATGGACAATCGGGTGCTAATGTATAACCAAAAACTTCTCCTCCGCTAATGATGGCACCAACAGCATGACCCAACTCATGCAAAATAGATGTCATAATACTGAGGGGGGCTATCAATACATCCGTCAGTTTGTTGACAAATAGAAAGAGAAAGGTTATGGTTAAGACTCTTATCGCTAAAAGATTTTTCATTTATTACCATTTGAGCTTTTTAAAAGCACGGCTGCCAAGTATCAAACGAATATTGTAGTAAAACATAGCTAAGACGGCTGTAAGCCAAATATATTTCCAAATAGTGGCTGGAAAAATGCCTACTGTGCTTTCAAATTGCATTAAATCCGATGACGGACCGAAGTTAAAGTCTTGGATAATATATAATGTCGAAGCAATACCAAAAAACATCAAAGCCCAACTGACCCATTCTGCATGTCGCGCAATCAAATACAAAAGAACCCCATAAATGATTAAAATCAAGGTCGAAAGCCACGAATCGTACCAAAAAATGCTCGCAAAAACCATTAATCCGCTCAAAAAAACGAGGGTGACACGATGGTATTTATCCAATTTTGCACCAATGTAAAACAACAGATTGCCAAATAATGCGGAACCAATATAGCCGCCGAGCAATGTAACGGTTTGATTTCCGCCCAGCGTTGTTGTCATACCACTACCATCTGTATTGATTTGCATACCTTTGATACTGCCCCCTGTTAAAGTTGCACCGAAGGCATGCCCAAATTCGTGTAAAAAAGTGACAAGTAATGTAATGGGATACAAAATGATTTGACCAAAACTGCCGCCCATAAATCGTAAAAGAAAATAGACGATGGCGATGGCAACGGTTTTTAGAACTAAATTGTCTTTCATAAACTATGCGAATTAAGAGTTAAAATTAAAATCATGGATAATCAAAAAGACGACGGAAGCGGCTAATTTGCCATAAATATGGGTTAAAACGCCTTTAAGTGAGCGACATTTAGCCGCATTTTGAAAACCTGTTAGTTCAATGAGCCAATTGAAATAGCCTTCAATAGGCTGCCGAATACGACTTATTGCCGTATTTTGGCATTTTTGGTCATAAAAGAGTTCGCCTTGCCCTTTGTATTTTTTTTGAATAGGGCAAACTGTGACATTGAATACATCTTTTAATTCGGGTGCTGCCGCTTTGTCGCAATAAGCACTATCACCATACACTTTAGCATTGATACAATATGGTGCCAGTTGCTCTTTAAAAACGGTATTATCGTGGGCAGAGGCTGGTGAAATGGTATTACAAAACGGTTTGGGTAATGCGGCTTGTTCAGACATAAGATTGGCTGCATGGAATTTGAGTCCATGATAAGCGATATTTTTTGTCGCACAAAAGCCAACATTGGCTATTTCAAGAGCTACTTTTGCTGTTTTTGAACGCTGTCGTGTAGCTAACATTATCGGTAACGAATCCGTGATAAATTCACGAATAGGTGCTTGAAACTCGCGTTTTTCTTCATATAAACGCGGCGTAACCAATTCTGTAAGGCATCGAAAGGAGTCGCCCAAATTGTTTAAACGTGCATTAAAAGCCTCATATTTAGGTAAACTTGGAAACCATGAACGCAAATGACGATGCGTATAATCATAGATTTCTTTATTGCAATGAAGCTTTAAATCATCAGTCGTGCAAAACATATAAATCGTCATCACCTCTTCATCCGTAAAATTGGGTGAGTTGTTATTTGTGTTACGCATATTGTGAAAATATAAGTCCGAATAATGCTCGCAGACCAATAAATAGGTGGCGATAAGTCGTAATTCCCAGGTCATAGTTGTAGTTAGTTAAGTTGTACAATACTCAAATTTAACTATTTCTGTGACTTTGGGATTTTTCTGTTTAACTCTTAATTCGCATAGTTTAGAAAATTATTAATATAAAATCCAAGTGTCATGTTTGGATTTCTGACCATTTGAACCCGTATGCAGCAAAAAGCGGTTCGGAAAAAGGAGGGTTGGGATACTTATATAAACATTGATGCAAAGTCCTGCATTTATGCTAAGTAGTCGTGCGTAAATAGTCATGAGGATTGAGACTCACAACTCGTTGATAGTCAGTTTATACCGCTTCTCAATACTTATGACTTAAGACTCACGACTACTTACGTATGAATTTTAGGACTAAAAATCCCACCCTTGCCGAACAATTTTTACTTTAAGTCCCAATAAAATGCGGATTCATCTATCCCGCCACACCAATCTCCAATTTTTATTTCAACCCCTCAGTATCCTGCCCGAATCAGTGGTATCGGTTTTTATGTCTATCTTTGCGGCAAATTTTAAAATAATAAGAATGACTTTTGAAGATTTAGGTCTTAAAAAACCCATATTAGACGCACTGAACGACATGGGTTATACCGAACCCACAACGATTCAAGCCAAAGCTTTTTCAGTAATGATGTCGGGTAGTGATGTAATTGGCATTGCACAAACGGGTACAGGCAAAACGCTCGCCTACGTGTTGCCGTGCTTGCAAGGATGGCAATTTTCTAAAAATAAAACCTTTGAACCCACCATTTTGATACTTGTCCCAACCCGTGAACTCGTTGTTCAAGTGGTTGAAGAAGTCGAAAAATTGATAAAATACATGGATTTGACCGTCGGCGGCATCTACGGCGGCTCGAATATCAACAGTCAAGTGACGATGATTCGCGGCGGTTTGGATATATTGGTGGCAACGCCAGGCCGCTTGTTGGATTTGGTCGGCAAAGGCGAATTGCGTTTGAAACATGTCCGAAAACTCATCATTGACGAAGTAGATGAAATGTTGGACATGGGTTTTAGGTTTCAACTCGTGCGTGTTTTTGATACGTTGACGAAGCGACAAAACTTGATGTTTTCGGCAACCATGACGGAAAAAGTAGAAGAATTAATCAATGAATTTTTCAACGCGCCCATCAAAGTAGAAGCAGCACCGACGGGTACGCCGCTTGAAAATATTGAGCAATTCGGCTATTATGTGCCCAATTTCAATACAAAAGTTAACCTTTTGAGGCAATGGCTCTCTGAAAAACTGCCGATTACTGAGGGGTTCGTTTTAGCACCAGAAGACAACCCGAATAAGCCTAAAATATTGGTTTTCACGGCTACAAAGAAATTGGCAGACTTTCTTTTTGATGAAATCCAAAACGATTTCCCTGAACAAATTGGCGTTGTACACTCCAACAAAGCACAAGCCAAACGTTTTGAAACCGTCAAACTCTTTCACGAAGGCGCGTACAGTGTGTTGATTGCCACCGATTTGATTGCGCGCGGCATTGATATTTCGGAAGTGACACACGTCATAAATATGGATACGCCCGACACGCCCGAAGACTATATGCACCGCATCGGACGGACAGGACGCGCGGACAAAAACGGTATTGCTATCACGTTCATCACAGAAGACGAAAAAGAATATCAAGCCGCCATAGAAGAATTGATGAATCAACCGATACCAATGCTGCCCTTGCCAGAAGATTTGGTTATTTCTGATGTCTTAATTGACGATGAATTGCCGCAATACCGCATGAAGTCGCCTGTTTTAAAATTGCCTAAAAAAGACGAAACGAATGCCGCTTTTCACGAAAAATCGGCTAAAAACAAGAAGGTGAACAATAAAATACGCCGCAAACAAGCCATGCACATAAAATATGGTAAGCCGCAAACGAAAGGCGCGAAGGTGAAAAAGAAAAGATAAAACACACCCCTCAGTATTTTCTTAATCCGATACCCCCTCAGTATATTTGCCAAAAATAATAGAAAAATGAGCGAGACTAATCAAGCATACATCAGCCGCGTCCACCTCAAAGGGTACAAAAGTATCCGCGATATGGACATTGACCTATTGCCAGGGTTGAATATTATTATTGGACCGAATGGGAGTGGGAAGACGAATTTTGTCAAAAATTTTTTAGCTGATGTGGTTAATGAAATCAATGAGGATTTTTTGAGAATAATTACTTATAAAAATCATAATAATAAAAATACATTTACTGAAAGTTCACAAGGTATAAATACCTTCGAGGGCAATGCTGTCCAATTTATATTAGAAAATAAATTTTATTCAAATAATAATTTGATTGAAGAATCTCGGCATACTTACAATTCTAAATTAAACACTTATGAAACAATATACAAAGGAACATCGCGAAGAGATTTTTATAATAATTCAACTTTTATTCTCTTTGAAAGTTCCTTTGCTTCATCACTACAAAATGATTTAAATTTACAATTATCCAGTTTTAATAATTCAAATCAATTTCATCTACAATTCAAATTTCCGCAACCTCATTATTTAATAGAAGCTATGCTTAAAACGTTATTTAACATTAGTGAAATAGGAAAATCAGAAAAAGATATTGATAGATATTTTGAAATTAACAATAATCTAAAAGAACAATTAAACTATTTCACACCCATAAAAGATTTACAAGTAAATACTGAATCATGTAAATCATACTATGTAGATGCAAAAAGAAATATTGATAATGCCTACTTACAATATAAAATAAATGAAAAGTGGTTAAATTGGAATCAATTATCAGATGGTTCTAAAAGGATGTTTTATATCATAACAAGTATTTTATTGGAAAAAAGCAAAATTGTTTTTATTGAAGAACCAGAATTAGGCATCCATCCACACCAACTAAGCCTATTAATGGATTTTTTTAGAGAACAAAGTCGCTATAAACAAATCATCATTACAACCCATTCACCGCAAGTTTTAAATGAATTAAGGGAAGATGAACTTGACCGCATCATTGTAACAAGACATGAAGGTGAGCGCGGTACTCAAATGTATCATCTGTCAGAAGAAGAAAAAGGATTTGCCAAAGGCTATATGGAAAACGGAGCTTTTTTAAGCGATTATTGGGTACAATCGGGCTTCATGAATGAAGAGGAAATCGTATGAAAAGAATCGGTATCATAGGTGAACATTTTCACAACGATGCTCGTGCATTCGCTGCTTTAATGACCCCTCAGTATAAAGGTCAGGTAGAGTTTGTTCCAGTTCTAAAATCGCTCAAAGGCGGTTATGGTTGGGCGCGGAAAATTACGACAATGTTGCCAACAGAAATGTTGAAAAATAGATTGGATGCGGTCATCTGTACACATGACCTTGATACAGAAGCAAATTGGGCTTTTTTAGAAAAATGGTTTAAAGAAATCAATACCTCAATTCAACAAAAAGGCATTTTATATGTGGCTGTTGTGGAATTAGAAGCCTTGATTTTAGCAGATATTGATACATTTAATACTATTTATAAAGTCAATATCAAGTACACTAAAAACCCGAAACATGAACCCAATCCAAAGAAATATCTGATGGATAAAACATACAAAGCCAAACGAAAATATGATGAAAATCATGCAGTTGAAATTTTTGAACAGCTGCGTTTTGACTATGTTTATCAGAAACACACAGGTGAACATAGTTTTAAAGCATTTATAGATATTTTTAATGACCGCTTTCATTTTTGATACCCCTCAGTAAAATGAACCCATTTTTATATTTTTCAATACTTAATTAATGGAAAATCAAGCATATATCAGCCGCGTCCACCTCAAAGGGTACAAAAGTATCATTGATATGACCATTGACTTCAAATCAGGGTTAAATATTATTATTGGACCGAATGGGAGTGGGAAGACGAATTTTTTGGAGTGTATTGAACAAATTTTTCTACAAGAATTAAGTACAATAAATACAACTGCAATTATAGATATTTTTGATACTGGTTTTTTACAGTTGCAGTATAAAACAGAAAACTACGGAATAAATAGAAAAAAAAATGGTATTAAAACTGATTTTGTTCTTAAAAAAAATGGTATTGAAATAGGGAAAGATTCATTTTTAGTAACTCAAGATAATCAAAAAATCTATTTCAATAGAGCGGATGAAAAGCAATTAATGTTAGATTGGACTTTATTAGATCCACGCATTAGTTTAATTAAGTATGGTATTGAGGAAAATTTTAGTTTATTTTTGTCAAATAATTTTACATTAATGGTTGCATATGGAAATAACGAAAATGCATTATACTTTAATGGACAATTTAATATACTTGATTTTAATCTCTCTGAAATTTTCAATGAAATTGTTGGTGAATTTCAGTCTATAAGCAGATATGTTAAAGACTGCCTTGAACAAATAAGAGTAAAAGATACTTTTCAAATTTTTTTAAATTTATATACACCAATTCAAGGGATTAAGATAAATAAAGATAAAATAAGAACACCTAAATACAATAGTAAAGATAAAGACCTATTAGATCCTGAATATATTTTTTTAGATAATATTGAATTACTGTTTCAAATTGAAGGTATTTGGCTTTATTGGTCTCAGCTTTCTGATGGAACAAAACGATTATTTTTTCTATTTGTTAGAATTTATGCATCCAAAGAAGCTTCTATTGCAATAGAAGAACCCGAACTCGGCATCCATCCCGACCAGCTCAAAAAACTCATGCAATTTTTGAAAGAACAAGCCAAAGAGAAACAAATCATCATCACAACGCACTCGCCACAAGTGCTGAATATTTTGTCAGAAGATGAATTAGACCATATTATTACGACTCGTTATGATGCCGAAAAAGGGACAACGATGCACCATTTGACCGAAGAACAAAAGCAAGTTGCTCGAAACTACATCGAAGAAGGTTTATCGTTGGGTGATGCGTGGGTGTACTCAACACAGTTTGAACAAGCCACAGAGGAGGAGGAAATAGGATGAAACGCGTAGGGATTATCAGTGAAAACTATGAATATGAATCAAAAGCCTACCGTGTTTTGCTTGAAAAACGGTTCGATAAATCAAAAGCCCAATTCAAACCTTTGCTCAAAACGATTGATACTGATTACCAAAACGCTAAACGTGTTATTCGTTTCCTAAAAGCAGAATTGAAAACATCTAAAACAGATGTACTGCTTATTTGTCGTGATTTGGACGGCGTTTTTACAGAAACAGATAAAATTACGGCTCGTCAAAAATGGTTTGATACCATCGAAAATGAAGTGGATAACAATACTTGTCTGTTCTTTTTAGCCATTGCAGAGTTAGAATCCATCGTTTTAGCAGATATGGACAGCTTTTCAAAATGGTGTGGTAAAAATGTTAAAGTGACTTTTACAAGCAATCCGATGTTCCAAAACGACCCAAAAGCATTCTTAAAATTCAAGTCGAATAATAAATATAGTGAATCAAAAGCAGAAGAAGTTTTTGCGACACTCGACTTTGAAAAAGTCTATAAAAATCACAACGGCGCATATAGTTTTCAGGAATTTATCGATAAACTCGATGATATTTTAAAATAACACCCCCTCAGTATAAACCACTCAAAATGACGCGAAACGACCTTTTTCAAAAGATTTTAGAGAAAAAATCTTACCTCTGCATCGGTTTGGATACCGATTTAGACAAAATTCCAAAGCATCTGCTCGATGATGAAGACCCAATTTTCGCCTTCAACAAAGCCATTATTGATGCGACACGCGACTTGTGTGTGGCTTACAAACCCAATTTGGCTTTTTATGAAGCGCAAGGATTGAAAGGTTGGGCTGCCTTAGAAAAAACCGTCAAATACATTGGCAATCAACACTTTACGATTGCTGATGCTAAACGGGGAGACATTGGTAACACGTCAAAAATGTACGCAAAAGCCTTTTTTGAAAACATGGATTTCGACTCCGTAACCGTCGCGCCTTACATGGGGGAGGATTCTGTCAAGCCATTTTTAGAATTTGAAGGCAAATGGGTGATTCTTTTGGCTTTGACGTCAAATGTCGGCTCAATGGATTTTCAATTTCAACATGATTTGTTCAAAAGCGTCTTGAAAACGGCTCAGACTTGGGGAACGCCTGACAACCTGATGTTCGTCATCGGTGCAACGCATCCTGAACGTTTTTTAGAGATTCGTAGGTTAGCACCGCATAATTTTTTCCTTGTACCAGGCATCGGCGCACAAGGTGGAGACTTGAACAAAGTATCGGAATATGGCATGAACGACACATGCGGATTACTCCTAAATTCAAGTCGTGAGATTATTTATGCAAGCAATGGTATTGACTTCGCAAAGAAAGCACGGGCAACAGCCTTAATGACACAACAAAAAATGGCTGAAATCTTAGAAAAACGATTTTAAATTTTTCCCTTCGTATTTTCATTAAATTTATTTTGTTCAAGGCAAAATTTAACTTTTTAAAGCCGTTGATTTTGCTAATTTTGCGCTTTAAAATTGAAGTAACCTTAAAATTACCAACAAAGGTTCATAATATTTTTTGGTAACTAATTGATTGTCAAAGACATTCTTTTTATTTAAACTTATAACATTGAACCACTTAATTTAAAATATTTTGGCACTTATTAAATCTATTTCAGGAATCAGAGGAACAATTGGAGGCAGCTACGGTTCAAATTTAACACCTCAAGATATCGTTGAGTCAACTGCCGCTTTTGGTACTTGGGTTTTAAAACGCAAGAAGGCGAATCGCGCAAAAGTTGTTATCGGTCGTGATGCCCGAATATCTGGCGCAATAGTCAATGGTTTGGTTGTTAATACACTGATGGCTTTAGGCATTGATGTGGTTGATTTAGGCCTTTCAACAACGCCTACTGTCGAAATAGCTGTTACTGAAGAACATGCGGATGCGGGTATTATCCTAACAGCAAGTCACAATCCACGAGAATGGAATGCACTCAAATTGCTCAACAATCAAGGTGAATTTATTTCTGCAGCTCATGGTCAAGATGTGTTAGCCTTGATAGAAAGCGGCGGTATTCGCTATGCTGATGTTGAATATTTAGGGACTTACCGAACTGATAATTCTTATATCCAAAAACATATTGACAAAATATTTGCTCTTGAACTGGTTGATAGAGAATTGGTTGCGTCTAAAAACTTTCGTGTCGTAGTTGATCCTGTTAACTCAACGGGTGCTATTTCAATTGTGCCACTCCTTGAACAAATGGGTTGCACAGTCTTTATGATTAATGGGGAGATGAACGGTAATTTTGCCCACAATCCTGAACCACTACCCGAACACCTTAACGACCTCGCAAAAGAAGTGGGCAACAAAAAAGCACACCTTGGCATCTCGGTTGATCCCGACGTTGACCGTTTGGCTTTTGTCCGTGAAGACGGTGAAATGTTGGGTGAGGAATATACATTAGTTGCTATTGCCGATTATATTTTACAAAATACTGAGGGGGGTGGCAATACGGTTTCTAACTTAAGTTCAACAAGAGCTTTGCGTGATGTAACTGAAAAACGGGGTGGTCAATACGCTGCTGCTGCCGTCGGTGAAGTGAATGTTGTAACAAAAATGAAGGAAATCAACGCCATTATTGGTGGTGAAGGCAATGGTGGTGTTATTTATCCTGCTTTACACTATGGTCGTGATGCCCTCGTTGGGGTGGCTTTGATGCTCACTTCATTGGCAAAATTCGATAAACCTATTTCGTTTTTGAAAAAAAGATTTCCAGAATACGAAATTTCTAAGAAAAAACTCGATTTACCCGCCCATGCGAATGTTGATGATATTATCAACAAACTCGATGACAAATATAAACTCATGAAAAGTTGCCATCGCGACAGAACAGATGGCTTGAAACTCGAATTTAATGATGGGAACTGGATTCACATGCGTAAATCAAATACGGAACCCATCATACGTATTTATGCCGAAAGTACCTCTTCTGTTGTCGCTGATAATTTGATTCAAAAAATCAATCGCGACATTTATGAAATCTTGAATGAGGTAAAAGGTTGATTAAGTAGGAGTTATAAAATATGAGTTATGAAAAAAGCGGCTTATCAATAAACAGATAAGTCGCTTTTTTCATACCTCATATTTCATACTTGATAATTGTTTACTTGCCCCTCAGTATTTTTACAAAAACAAACGCCTTTCGGTGAGAAGCGAAAGGCGTTTTTGTTTTTAAGATTTTACAAACTTTGAAATATAGGTTTTTCCATCTCCTGCTTTGAATTGAAGAAAATACATACCCACATTAAAGTCATGCACATCGATTTTTAACTGAATACTCGATTCGACCTTTATAGTTTTAATGTTACGTCCTGCCAAATCATAAATTTCAATATGACCTGTTTCATAGTCAATGAAATCCAAGTTAATAAAATCAAGAGATGGATTCGGATAAATATTAATTTTTTGATAATTTAATTCAGTCACTTTATTGATTAAATCAGACCTAAAAACAGTAGAATAAGTCCATATTGTATCATTTTGCCCATTATTTGTAGGTGCTAAAAATATATAATGATAAAATGGATTCGGTTGACCGCTTGGTGTTCGTCGCTCAAACTTTTCTACTTTATCCATTTGATTCTTCATATAGGTTACAGAATAAATACTATCTGCTCCTCTCTCGAAAGGTGGGTCAATGGCGAAATAGGCTTCTGAATTCAATAAAATACTTTGACCTCGACACGGATCAGTAAATAAGGCTTTGTTCCAACTAAATTTAATTGGATAATATTTAGCACGTATGAGCAATGTAATAATACTTGAAGATGCATTATCTGGACAAATTCCTTCAAATTTAGCGATTACTTTTTTTGAATGGTATTTAATATTAAATCTATTTGTTGCTTCAGTAGCTCTCATTTCTAAAAGACTATCAAATGGATTCTGTTTAATATCTATTTCGCCGAAACGCGATTCTAATGTGGCATATGCTGCAGTTCTATCATAACCTAATATTATACTATCTTTTTTACCCCGTGCATCTTCAACATATAGACTGTACTGAAATTCGGGTACATTTTGAGCCATAAATAATTGATTGTCGATAGACAAAATTAAAAAAATAAATATTGAATTTTTCATAGCATGTATTTTTTAATGGTTAATGTAAATAGTTTTCTTTTCAATATTTCCACCTGATTTTAAAACCAAAACATACATTCCTTCTCGAAGGCTACTTGTTTCAATAGTATTTTCATTATCATCAATAATTGATTTTTTGTGTTTATCAGTTTTGACAATATTACCAATACTATCAAAAAGGAGTATATCAACATCGGTATTTTCTTCCATTTTATATTTCACTGTTAAAATGGTATTAACAGGATTGGGGTGTGTCGTTATCCTAAAGCCCATTGTTTGACACGGACCAGAATTGATTCTAAAATATTTGGTCATATTACTCACCCCTGGACATGATGTTGACGCAACAGCTAAATCAACTTTGTAATATTTATTAGGAGAAAAGTCGTATAAATCTTTAAGGTTAATTTTTCCAACTTGACCACTCCACCAACCGCTATTATAATATCCTCCTATACAAGTAGAACTCCCTAAGCCCGCAACTTCGCAAATTTCTATTTTGTATTGATTTTCATTAACAGAGGCTTCACCATTCAAGTAGAGTTCTTGTCCTGGTGAATAAGTAGATGGTGGCCACGAAAGAGGAGATACTTTGTAGCAACCTGATAAATTAAAAAAAGAATTGACTGGAGCACAGCCATTGCAAGAATGTACAAATTGATTACCAAACCCATTCAGATACTCATGTATTCTTCCTATCTGGCAAGGCGTATAGGAGCTTTGCCAATTATTATAGTCCATCACATTATTTGATACATTAGACCAATTATTACAAGCATTGTTCGGGTCAGAACTCCAATTAAAACATTGACTCTCTACTCCATTAATGACGGGTCCTCTTGGGGTATCATCACATCCGTCAATTGAATTCCATGTATGAATTAGGCTAAATATATGCCCTATTTCATGGTTCATAAGATTGGCAGGCATATCAATGAAATCTGGATAAGCAAGATAAGTGCCATATACACTCGAAATTCCAGCACCTGAACCGGGGTCCTACACCATTACCTTCTAAGTTGCGGCATTCAATCGTTATTACACCATTATTATTTACCAGCACCTCTGATTCACTTCGAGTATAATAATAATTAATTTCAGAAGAACTATTTACAGCAAATGCGTTATGCAAATCTGATAAATCAGGTGAGCATGCACCTACATAAGATCTTGTTAAGTTACTTGAATTATGGAAATAAACTCCCGTTAATAGATAACGAATACGAGTAGATAAGACAGGTGTGTTGTTACCCGAAGGTCGCCACATATGTTGGTTATTGGCAATAAATTCATTTGCTCGATTGATAAGTAGTTCAGCACGTTTATAACCATTCATATCGGGATTACCATTGCCGTCATCGTTGGCATTAAAATTTCCAGTGCCGTCATCTCGATTAACAAAATGGATGTTAACTCTAACCCATTTTATTGAATTAAAATCGGTACAGATAGCATTAGGATTTTGTAAATTGGTAGAATAGGGAATGGTAGAGGTACTTATAACACCACAATTAAAAGTAGGAGGCATGCCACTATAATTTGATTGAGCGAAAACTGCAAAATTGATTAAAAATAAAATTAGAACAGTTTGGAACAGTTTGGAACAGTTTGGAACAGTTTGGAACAGTTTGGAACAGTTTGGAAGTTTTCATAACGTAATTTGATTTAAGCTTAAAAAATGATTTTTTGATTACCAAACAAAGATAATTTTAAATTTAATATAATGAGTAAAACTTTTAATCTATTGAAAATTAATAATTTATTTATATTTAATTTTAAACATTTATTTACAACCGAAACCCTTCGACTTTGAAATAATGTCTTGCCAAACATTTTATTTCGATTAAAATGACAAACCCTCATATAAAAACTCGTTTTACTCGCTTTTTCATAACTCATAACTCCGCAACGTAATAACCACTGATTTTGAAGTCGGTGTAAAACTTCTATCCGCAAAAGAGTCAATCGGAATTAAGGTATTGGCTTCTGGGAAATACGTCGCCACATCGCCTTGCGGTATATCAAAAGAGACAACAACAAACCGCCTTGCTTCTCGCTTAACACCATTATAAGTGCTGAATAAATCCACCACATCGCCCGTTTTGACCCCCTCAGTAATCATGTCCTTTTCGTTCATAAAAATCACACGACGCTCGTTGAAAACGCCTCGATAACGATCATCTAAACCATAAATCGTCGTATTAAATTGGTCGTGGCTGCGAATTGTCATCATCATATATTCGCCTTTTTTCAAAGACCAATGGGCAGGTACGTTCACTGTAAATTGTGCCTTGCCTGTGTCTGTTTTAAAGTCTTGTTCACGCGAGCCATTTGGCAAATAAAAGCCTTCGGGACGACGGACTTTGTCATTAAAATTGTCAAAACCTGGAATCACTTTTTCTATCAAATCACGGATTTTATCGTAATTTTCTAGCAATTCTGACCATTTTACTTTCGATTTTTGTCCTAATGTGGCTTGTGCCAAACCACAAGCGATAGCTGTTTCACTCTTCAAATCCTTGCCGCAAGGTGCTAAAACACCACGTGACATCTGCACAACACCCATCGAATTTTCACAGGTCACAAACTGTTCACCACCTACTTGTCGGTCAATTTCAGTACGTCCCAAACAGGGCAAAATGATAGCCATTTTGCCATGAATCAAATGACTGCGATTGAGTTTTGTCGACACATGAACCGTCAAATCGCAACGGCGCAATGCTTCTGCTGTAAATTCTGTATCAGGTGTTGCCGACAAAAAATTGCCGCCCATCGCAAAAAATATCTTGGCTTTGCGGTCATACATCGCCCGTATTGCCGCTACCGTATCATAGCCATGTTCGCGCGGCGGTTCAAAGCCAAATATCGCTTTCAAACTATCCAAAAAAGCCGCTTTAGGTGCTTCCCAAATGCCCATTGTGCGGTCACCTTGCACATTAGAATGTCCACGCACGGGGCATGTTCCCGCGCCAGGCTTTCCGATTGACCCCCTCAGTAAAAGCAGGTTCACAACTTCTTGAACATTGCCCACAGCGTTTTTATGCTGCGTCAAACCCATTGCCCAACAAATAATCATATTTTTACGCGCGCAAATCATGTCAGCCGCTTCTCGAATTAAGTTTTCAGAAACGCCGCTCAATCGCACAAGTTCTTGATAGTCAGCATTTTTTAAATCTTCTAAAAACACATCTATGCCCGATGTTTTGTTTTTAATAAAATCCCAATCAAAAACGCTCCCCTTGAGCGCATCTTGCGCCATCACGCTTTGCGTGACAGTATTTTCCTTCTGCAACAGCAAAAACATTATCGCTTTCAGCAAAGCGACATCGCCATTGATTTTAACTTGCAAAAATAAATCAGCCAATTGTGTACCACCTGTTAGCAACTTACCGATGCTTTGAGGATTGACAAAATTTAAAAGCCCTGCTTCGGGTAAAGGGTTGATTGCTATGATTTTACCACCATTTTCCTTACATTTTTCGAGGGCAGACAGCATGCGCGGATGATTTGTACCCGGATTTTGACCTATCACAATCACCAAATCGGCTTTGTTAAAATCGTCCAAAGTCACAGAACCTTTGCCGATGCCCAGTGTATGCGACAAACCTATGCCGCTTGACTCATGACACATATTTGAGCAATCGGGCATATTATTCGTCCCAAATTCGCGTATAAACAGTTGATACACAAAGGCTGCTTCGTTGCTGGTGCGCCCCGAAGTATAAAAAATAGCTTCGTTGGGGCTTGCCAACCCGTTGAGATGCGTCGCAATCGTCGAAAAAGCATCTGCCCAACTAATCGGCTCATAATTATCCCCCCTCAGTATCATCGGCTCTGTCAGACGTCCACTTTTGCCAATTTCGTAATCCGACCATTTTGATAGCTCTTGAACAGTGTGCTTTTTGAAAAAATCAGCATTCAAACGCTTATTGGTCGCTTCTTCAGCTATCGCTTTCATGCCGTTTTCACAATATTCACCCAATTTTGAACGCTCATCATCGGGGTCGGGCCAGGCACAACCGGGGCAGTCAAACCCTCCTTTTTGATTGATTTTGAACATGGTTTTTACGGCATCACCTGTGTTCATCCATTTAAAAGCATGATGAACAGAGGAAACAACAGCGGGTAAACCAACTGCTTTTAATGACCGTTTGCCAATTTTTATACCTGTGAAATGTTCAGGTGTTAAGGCTTCTGTGCCGTCGTTGACTGTTTTTTCAAGTACGACTATGTTATTATTTTTTTTATCCATTTTACTAAAAAATGATTCGTTTTGTGCCACAATATACATTAAAACGTCCATCACGTAAAAAACCAATGAGCGTCATATTATTATCATCTGCCAATTCTACGGCTAAACTTGAAGGTGCACCCACGGCTGCTGTTATCGGAATACCCGCCATAATTGCCTTTTGCACCAATTCAAAACTCACGCGTCCACTGACCAAAAGGATATGATTTTTTAAAGGTAGAAGCCCTTTTTGACATGCCCAACCGATGAGTTTATCAAGTGCATTGTGCCGTCCGACATCTTCACAAACCTTTAAAAGCACCCCATCTGTATCAAAAAGTCCTGACGCATGAATGCCGCCCGTGGAATCAAAAACGGATTGTGCAGCCCGTAGTTTTTCCACTAATTTAAAAAATATTTCTTTTGCAACAACGGGTATTTCGGGATTTAACAAAAAGCAAGAAGTGGTTGAAACTGCTTCAAGAGAAGTTTTACCGCATACACCGCAACTTGATGTGGTATAAAAATGTCGGTTCAAACGTTCAAAATCAAAAGAAACTGATTCGCTTAAATTAATTAACAATTTATTTTCACTTAAAAATTGACTATTTATGACATCTTTTTGATTTGAAATGACCCCCTCAGTAAAAAGGAAACCCAAAGCTAATTCAACGTCTTGTGTGGGTGTACGCATTGTAACCGCTATTGTTTGACGCTGACGTTTACTTGAAGAACCAAAACCAATGAGGATTTCAAGTGGTTCTTCGGCGGCGAGGTAATCGTCGCTCAAAAGGCTCCCCTCAGTATCTACGCGCCAAATGGGCAATGAGTACATGTATTTTTTGATAACAGGTGTTTTTGTCAAAAGATTGATAATTATTGCATAAGTAATGTTAGACCACAGATTTGACTGATGTATTTATTTTCAAATTTTTATTTGTTATCTTAAACGCCTTAAATTTCTTAAATGCCTTATATGGTAAAAAAAGTTACATTTTTAACCGTATAAGGCATTTAAGAAATTTACGGTTATTTAAGATTTATACCCAAAAGACAATAGTTTGCCTAAATCAATTTGCCGAATGTATTTATTTTCAAACGTAAGCTTAGGCAAACCACTTTCAAAAGAGTATAAATGAGTTAAGAAAAAATGAACTAAGTGGTCAAAATACACAAAAAACGTAAAGATTAAATTTAAATTTAAGTTAATCCTTTTACAACCAAACGCTACCTTTAACATTTAAAACGCTCCTTTTTTGTTTTGCAAAATTATAAAAAAACACAACAACCTATTGATAGTCAATTCGTTAAAAACACCCCCCTCAGTATAAAGGGCTTTCATATTGTTAAATTCACAATTCATTATCATTATAAAAATTAAAACAGAAAACTTACTTTTGAGCAAAATCTACTTTAATATGAAAAAATCTTTCCGTTTACTCGCTGCTTTATTGCTTTTTTTGACCACTCTAATATCCAGTTTTGGTCAAAATGCTCCACAAAATGCAACACCTTTATTACAACATTTCAACGAACCGACGGGCTATCTAACGCTTGGTTTAGACGTTGGATTAGCCTATCAGTCGAGCGATGTCAAATCGGCTTTTGGTGGTTGGGGCATTGGTGTGACCTTAGAAAAAAATCTACTGCATAATGCAGGCAGTCTCATTGATTTTGGTGTTCGAGGTCGTTTGATGTATGCTAAAACATTGGGATTCAATACATTACCTTCCACAGGTGTTGCGAACAACCCTGCTATCAATGGCACGTATAATCCATTGATAAATTACAAAACCGAAGGCTCTTACTATGCCAATTATCGGAATGACCAAGCCGAATTGGGCTTAGAAGCCGTTTTGACGCTGAACCGTTTGCGCGAACGAACGGGCATTTATGCCACCCTTTTTGGTGGTTTTGGTTTGGATTATTACAATGTCAAAATTGACCAACTCGACGGCAACAATAAAAAATATGATTATTCAAAACTGAATAATCCAACCGTTGCACAAGTCCGAAGTTTCCACGACGG
>JAYTUQ010000437.1:0-15525 GCA_043744455.1 Saprospiraceae bacterium
ATTGTGAGGTGATGAAATTGGCAGCCATGCCCTCTTGTCTCGGGGGTGGGGAGTACGGGATAAACGAAGAGTAATTGGGGTTGACCACCAGCGCGCGCACTCTGTTCTTCGGCTAACCGCCTCGTGGAGGTTCGAGTCCTTCCCTTACAGCAAAAATCATTTTTAAAATGATAAAAAAAACACATTTAAAAAGTTTTTTCATGTGATTGGTTTGATGAAGTTTTAACCTGCGAAGCGACGACAATTGTTTCGCGGGTTTTTTATTGTATCCAATGAGTCTTCAAAAGCCTTCAAAAAGTTTTGCCTTTTTGAAGGCTTTTTTTCATGGTTTATTTTCCTATTTTTGCGTCGTTTATCATTTTGGTTATTTATTGCGCTGTTTTGAAGGATTTCTTTAGAAATATGTGTAAAATTAGTTTCAAAACAGCAATTCAGAATATGGAAATTAAGCGTCGTTACCCCCTCAGTATTTTGACTGTTTTTCAAGTAAAACAACTTAAAATTGAGGTGTAAAACATAAGATGGTCTAATTAGGATTATTTTCATCGCATAGTTACATAGGAAACATAGATGATTCTAATTAAAACTATGTTTCCTATGTGAAAACACCTATGTAACTATGCGATAAAAGACTAACTTAATATAACACGTTACATATAGAATTGCCGCTTACTAAATTTGAATTAGATAAATCATTGAAAAACAATTTTTTGTGTTATTCATCATTTATAATTCATCATTTTCTTACGAATAACTAATTTTTATCAAATATCAAAAAATTATGGCTACTACAATAGCATTACAAGGCATTGCATCACAAGTGCGTCGAGACATCGTTCGCATGGTCTATAATTGTCAATCAGGACACCCCGGCGGTTCGCTCGGCTGTACCGATTATTTAACAGCACTTTACTTTTCAGTCATGAAACGCAAAAAGCGTTTCTATATGGAGGGTAAAGACGAAGACTTATTTTTCTTATCAAATGGGCATATTTCGCCTGTTTTTTACAGTGTTTTGTCCCGAGCAGGCTATTTTCCAGCAGCAGAAATGTCTACTTTCCGCCAAATGAACAGCCGTTTGCAAGGGCATCCGACGACCCATGAAGGGTTGCCCGGTGTACGCATTGCATCCGGTTCTTTAGGACAAGGCTTGTCAGTTGCTTGCGGTGTAGCTTTGGCGAAAAAGATGGATGGCGAATCCAATTTTGTTTGGGTACTGACGGGTGACGGTGAATTGGAAGAAGGTCAAAACTGGGAGGCATTGATGTTTGCACCGCATTACAAACTCGACAACCTCATTGTGACCGTTGATTGGAACGGACAACAGATAGATGGACCGACTGAGAAAGTGATGTCATTGGGTGATTTACCCGCTAAACTCAAAGCATTTGGTTGGGACGTATTGAAATTGGAAGCAGGCAATAATATAGAAGCCATTGTCGCTATGTTGCGCAAAGCAAAACGCCGTTCAGGTAAAGGTAAACCCGTTGTGATTTTGATGAAAACAGAAATGGGCGCGGGTGTTGATTTTATGATGGGTAGCCACAAATGGCACGGCATTGCACCCAACAAGGAGCAACTTGAGGCGGCTTTAGCACAACTACCAGAAACTTTAGGTGATTTTTAGTAACAGGGAAAATTAAAAACACTACTTTAGCATTTTAAAACAATAGTTTTTAAAATAGAAAAGTAATTATAGATTTTATTGCAACTTATTTGTTTTCAATTATTTATAGAAAAGCATTTTTTACCCCCCCCTCAGTATTTTTAGGGTTTGAAAAGTTTTTTTATAAAATTAAATAAAAAGTTTTAAAAAACTTGTTTTATAAAAACAAAAAGTTTAATTTTGTGTCATTAAATTATTAAAAACAAAAAAATGACAGCAAGTAAAATAAAATCTGACAAATCAGAAAAATCAGAAACAATGGCAAACGAGAAGGAGAAAGACTCAAAACTCAAAGCTCTCCAAATGACACTTGATCGCCTCGACAAAACTTATGGTAAAGGCACCGTCATGCGCTTGGGCGAACGGCAAGTTCAAGCCGTTGAAACCATCTCAACGGGTTCAATCGGGCTTGATGTCGCTCTTGGCACAGGCGGCTTACCAAAAGGACGTATCGTCGAGATTTATGGACCTGAATCATCTGGTAAAACCACTTTGGCGATTCATGCCATTGCGGAATGTCAAAAACAAGGCGGCATTGCCGCTATAATAGATGCGGAACATGCCTTTGACCGTTTTTATGCGGAACATTTGGGGGTTGACGTTGACGCACTCCTTATTTCGCAGCCCGACAACGGTGAGCAAGCCTTAGAAATTACGGAAAATCTTATCCGTTCAGGTGCGGTTGACATCATTGTTATTGACTCCGTTGCAGCCTTAACGCCACGCGCTGAAATCGAAGGTGAAATGGGCGATTCAAAAATGGGGCTTCATGCCCGTTTGATGTCTCAAGCCTTGCGTAAATTGACTGCTACGATTGGTCGGACGAATTGCTGCGTCATTTTTATCAACCAATTGCGCGAAAAAATTGGCGTTATGTTCGGCAATCCCGAAACAACGACAGGTGGGAATGCTTTGAAATTTTATGCTTCAGTACGCCTTGATATTCGCAAATCGGGTTCAGCTATCAAGGACAAAGAC
Source organism: Saprospiraceae bacterium (assembly GCA_043744455.1). Lineage (GTDB taxonomy): Bacteria > Bacteroidota > Bacteroidia > Chitinophagales > Saprospiraceae > JAAFJT01. The sequence goes on from JAYTUQ010000437.1 coordinate 2,645, forward strand.
GGCAATTTGACGGGCAATCACGTTAAGGTAAAGGTCGTTAAAAACAAATTAGCACCACCTTTCCGTACCGCCGAATTTGATATTGTATTCGGTGCGGGTATCTCAAAATCAGGTGAAATTGTAGATATGGGTGTTGAACTTGATGTCATTCAAAAATCAGGTGCATGGTACGCTTACAAAGGCACTAAAATTGCACAAGGTCGCGAAGCGGCTAAACTTTTTGTTGAAGACAATCCAGAAGTTGCAGACGAAATGGAAAAAGTCATTCGCGAAAAACTCCAATCAGCACCAGTCAAATTTGAGCCTGTTGTTGACGAGGACGACGAATAAAATTGCTTTATCATTATTTATAAATAATCGGCCGTTGAACTATGTGTTCAACTGCCGATTCCTTTTTTCGGTTAGTTCTTCTTAAACAAAGGTGATACAGGCGTTGTATCCAATGGCGATTTTATGATAGGTTTTGTGGGTTTTTTAGGTTTTCCATTGATAAGTGCCGTATCAACAACCGTATTTCTGACGAGGACGATGCTATCGGCTAATTTATTTGCAGAATCTAAAACCATCATACGGCATTCGTTCAGTTTTTTTTGACGAAAACTTTCAACAGCATTGTGCACTTCTTGGTCTATCAGTTCTTGTTTTTTATTGTCTTTTTTGCAAGCAAAAAGTATCACACACATAGATAAGATGATAAAAAATAGCTTTTTCATATTCATAATCTTTTGACTTAAAAATTTAAGATTTAGGTGTTAATCCATTGTGTAACATGCCTTTATTATGTTGCTGGATGATGGCTTTTATAACTTGTTCTAATCTCATGCTTTCCAGGGGCAGTTGTTTGGATAAATCATTTTTCAAAAAAGTATCATTTGTATAGTCAAACAAACCTTGCGTATGGCTGCCGTCAAAAAGTAAGGCATATTGATTGGTGTGAATCTGATAAAGCCCTTCTTCAAAATTGACAGCATAAAAATCGTTATTTATACTGAGGGGGGTAAAAATACTGCGACCAAACGATAAATAGGGCGCATCGTAATGCAAAAAATCAAGGATAGACGGCACTATATCAATTTGTTGACCCACACGCGGCAAAATACGTGGCTTAATTTCATTGGGTTTGTAAAACAAAATTGGAATTTCAAAACGCCCAACGACGGTCTGGTATTCTGCAATCGTACTGTGTGCACCCGTATGATCGGCACTGATGACGAAAAGTGTATTGTCAAACCAAGGCTGCTTTTTAGCTTCTGCAAAAAACTGACCCAATGTCCAATCTGTATATAATGTAGCGCGCTCGACGGGTTCAAGGATGGGATATTTTTTTTCAAACCAAGTCGGTACAGCATAAGGATGATGAGAAGTCAGCGTAAATATCATTCCATAAAATGGTTGGGGTGTTACATTCAATTTGTTTAGCATAAATTGAAACATCGGCTCGTCCCATATACCCCAAGTGCCGTCATAATCCCCTTCTTTTTCAGGGAAATCCTCTCTTGCATAAAAATGAGAGAAGCCTGTCAAAGGTGCAAATTTGTCAAAATCCATTGACCCCCGATGTGCACCATGAAAGAAGGCTGTATTATAACCTTTGCGCCGCAAGTGTGCCCCCAACCCATCTAAAAGATTGGATTGATAAGGTGAAAACATAAACGGATCTTCCATAAGAGAAGGTAAGCCTGTTGAAATCGCTGCCACACCTTGCGTTGAACGCAAACCATTGGCGAAGGTATTTTTGCAATACAAGCTTTGTTGTGCGATGCTATCCAAAATAGGGGTAAAACCTTGATAATCAGTTTTATTTACATTAAAAAAAGAAGAGTACTCTTTGCCACAGCTTTCAATAGCAATAATAACAACATTCATAGGACGAAATGCGCTATTGGGAGGCGGTTTTATAAAAATAGGATAAAGGTGTTCGGCTGCGGTATCTGACATATAGATTTTTTCTGCCAAAAACCGTTGTCCAGAAGAGTGTATAACGTTCAAAGTCGTGTTGGAAACCAAAGGCATGAGGCGTAAATCGCTTGCAACCTCCGCACTACTGAGGGGGGTCAAAGGACGATGCTGTAAGCCCCCTCTTGCAGCGACGATAAAGATGCCGATGCCAAAAATGAAAAGGAGTATTTGAGTGAGCCAATAGGTTTTTAAGGGGGGAGATGAGAGTGTCGTTTTTTTGTATAAAGTATTGAAAATGAATAAACTAACTACGCCTAAGAAGACCAAATACCAATTCTGAATTAAAAGCTTTGGTATCATGTATAAGGTATTTTTGAACAAAGCGAAATCGCTCAAAACCATGCGGCGATTTGCAAAACGGAAGTAACCAATATCGCCTAATTCAAAACTTAGGGCTATGAAATTGGAGGCAATGAATGTTGTTTTTTGAAAAAAAAGATACCCTTTTTTTAGTCTGTTACTGAGGGGGAGTATGTATGTGAGCCACAAGAGGGCGTTGACGTACATGGCTGCCGAAAGGTCGAATTTTAAACCGTACAAAAAGTCAAGTGCCGTTGCAGAAGGTAATATTGTGCTATTGAAAATATAAAAAAGCAAACGACACGTAGAGAAAAATAACAACGTTAAAGCGATTCGGAGGAGTGCTTGACGTAGAAAAAAGGTTTCTATTATGAGTTTTTTATTGACTGTTCGTAACATCGGAAAATTGATAATGAGCGTAGTTTTGAGACAGAATTATATAAAAAATGACTTGAAAATCGTATGATTTTGTCCATTAAACAGTCAAAATACCATTTTCAAGGTTATAAAAATCCGTATTAGGAAAGCGTGGTGCGAGGCGTTGTATGGCAATTTGACTGCGTATGCCGCGCTTGCAATAGATGACAATGGGTTGGTCAAGGTTTTCTGGTTGCCAACGGCTGATTTTACTGAGGGGTATCAACACGCCCCCAATGTGAAAGGCGGCGTGTTCATCTGCTTCGCGGACATCAATGAGTTTAAATTTTTTGCCTTCTGCTATCCACGTTTGCAGTTCAGCATAACTAATATTTTTCATTTTTATTCACCTAGTTCTGCTTCATTGTCGTTATCAGCATTTTTGGGTAGATAATACTGAGGGGTCGTTCTCAATCTGTCGTCGGTTAATTCGACGACTTCACCCAGTTCAGGTATTTCAATTCGGGGAAAACCATTGTCATTTAAGTGTTTTTTGAAAATAATTTGTGTATCAAAATCGCCGTGAACTAAGAAAAGTTTTTTTAAGCCAACCTTTTGATTGTCAATGAATTGTAACATTTCTTTGTAGTCACCATGGGCTGAAAAGGAGTCCATAACTTCCACATCGCAATTTATTTTTTTTATATCGCCGAAGAAGCGGACAACTTTGTTGCCATTCCTCAATTGCCCTGCGGGCGAATCAGGCGAAGCATAACCTACGATGAGGACGGTGGTGCGCCAATCTTCTACATTATTGGCTAAGTGGTGTTTGACGCGTCCTGCATTTGCCATACCTGAAGATGAGATGATGATGCAAGGCTCTTCTGAGGTGTTGAGCTTTATGGAATCTTCCGTTTTTCGCAGGAATTTAAGGCTTTCGAAGCCAAACGGATTGGGGTCTTTGAGCATATATTCATGCAAATCGCTGTCAAAACATTCAGGATGATTGATAAAAACTTGAGTCGCATTGACACCCAAAGGGCTGTCTACATAAACTGGAACATGGGGGAGCCGTTGTGCTTGAACAAGTTTGTCTAAAATATACACAATTTCCTGAGTCCGTCCCACGCTAAAAGCTGGGATAATGAGCTTACCCCGTTTTTCGACGCATGTTTTTTGGACTATTTTTAAAAAACGTGCGATTTCTTCAGGGGCTTCTTCGTGCAAACGGTCGCCATAAGTAGATTCGCAAATTAAAACATCACATTGTGGCATCGGCTTAGGGTCTTTCAATATGGGGCGATTGGGTCGTCCGATGTCGCCTGTAAAACCAATAACAGTCGTTTTGCCCCCCTCAGTAATTTTGATAGTAACAGAAGCTGAACCGAGTATATGTCCCGCATCATAAAATAGAACTTCTACATTTTCGTGTATTGGAAACCAACGGTCGTAGTTGAAACTGGCAAACAATTTCATGGTTGCGCGGACATCTTCTGAGGTGTAAAGTGGCTCCGAATCAGCGTTTTGCCCTCTTTTAATGGCTCTTTTATTGTCATATTGTGCGTCGCGCTCTTGAATACCTGCACTATCGAGGAGCATGATATTGGCGAGTTCGCGCGTGGCATGGGTTGAATAAATGGTTTGGTTGTAGCCATCTTTGACCAATTTCGGCAAGCGTCCGCTATGGTCAATGTGGGCATGAGATAACACCATACAGTTGATTTCTGCGGGGTTGAACAACCAATTATCATTAAAATCTTTCATGGAGGCACTACGACCTTGATACAAACCGCAATCGAGCAGGATTGTGAATCCATCATCGAGGGTTAAGAGGTGGCAACTGCCAGTGACTTCGCGTGCTGCGCCGCAGAATTGAATTTTCATATTGTTAATTTTCTCGTTTTAGTTGAATATCTTTTGTTTTACCAACATTAATAGGCACTGTTTCTACTTCGACATTTGATATTTCGAGTCCAAAATCCTCACTTGCAGGCAGACTTAAATTTTTCAAGATGCGATATGCTCGAATCGTGAATTGATCGAATGGGCTTATCTCGTCGTCCACAGAAGCACGGCTATTGAGAATAATAAACTTGAAATCGGCTTTGTAACGATGTTTTCTAAGGCTTGGATAGTGGCTCAATTCGTCAACTTCACCCGTGGCTTGCATTTCTTTAACGATTTCGCTGAACATTAAATTGACTTTATGTTCGACTTTAAAACCAAATTTGAGTCGAACGAAAAAGACTTTTTGAGGTACAATCGTCGTCACTTTGTACTGTTTGAGGTAAGGGTCGTCGGAAATGTCAACATGGACGAACCAGTAAATATCAGCGCGTTTGGGTCTTTTTCGGAAAATGGAATAGATGATATTTGAGTCAATTTTGTCTTGATCATTTGACATTGCGAGATAAACGAGGTTGGTTGCTTCTTTGGGGATGGTATCATCATTCATTAAGTCTTTGAGCATCGGAACAAAAGGCTCGATGCTGAGGACGCTGAGATGGCGACGACGTAATTCTTTTGCTTTGTACCACATAAAAATACCGAAAAACAGGACTACTGCTATCAATACACTGAACCAACCACCGTGCATGAATTTTGCTAAATTAGATACCATAAATGCCATTTCTACAATAAATAAGAGCAGACCTAAAGCAACAATGCGCCATAGCGGTTGACGTTTCATGTGCATATAATGGAGTAAAAGTGTCGTGGTCATGAGCATATTCAGAATGATTGCCAAGCCATAAGCAGCATCCATGCTAGCAGATTCCTTAAAAATCAAGACAACAGCGATACACCCCGCCAATAAAAACCAGTTAATACTTGGAATATAAATCTGACCTTTCATCTGTGTCGGGTAATTGACTTTCATATTGGGCCAAAGTTTTAGCTTCATGGCTTCATTAACCAACGTGAAGCAACCACTTATGAGGGCTTGACTGGCAATAATGGCAGACAATGAGGCAATGATGATACCATAAGGGAGAAAATCGTTAGACATTGTCGCATAAAAAACGCTTATACCTGTAAATTCTTTACCAATATGGTTCGTCAACAAGTAATTAGCTTGACCGAGATAATTGAGTATCAAGCAAATGAAAATCATCACCCAACTCACGCGTATATTCTGTTTGCCACAATGCCCTAAATCAGAATACAAAGCCTCTCCTCCTGTTGTACATAAAAAGACCGCACCTAAAAGCCAAAAACCATGTGCGCCTGTTAGTTCATTGCGATATGTTGTGACCATTTTCAAGGCATAATAAGGATTTAAGGCTTGAATGACTGAGGGGTTCTTCAAAATCTGAATCACGCCCAAACCGCCCAACATGATAAACCACAGAAACATAATAGGTCCAAATGCCTTACCGATGAAATTGGTGCCGAATTGTTGAATAACAAAAAGAGCCACTAAAATGGTCAAAATAATGGGCATTGTGTCAATATGCGAAAAATCAATACCATTGCGAACACCTAATATGGACAACCCTTCAATCGCGGAGGCAACTGAAATCGGTGGCGTTATGAAACCATCAGCAATTAAAGAGGCGCAACCTATGATAGCAGGGTAAATAATCCAATTTGAACGATAGCGACGAACAAGGGCATAAAGGGCGAAAATGCCGCCTTCTCCTCGGTTGTCAGCATTGAGCGCAAGATAGACATATTTGAAAGTGGTGAGAATCATCAGCGTCCAAAAAACAGCAGAGACACCGCCATAAACCAAGTCTTGAGAGATACGTTCGCCTGTTGTAATGGCTTTCATAACGTAGAGTGGCGAAGTGCCAATATCGCCATAGACGATGCCGAGCGTAATGAGTAAACCACCTGTGGTGAGCTTATTGTGGCTAGAGTGTGACATTTTTTCTTATTTATCTCCTTTAATTTTGGGAGGTCGTAAAGTTGCAAATCTCTAAATGAGCAATCTAAATTTTGTGAAAATTTAAAAAATCAAGCAAATTTACATGACTTGTTGATTCTTCTATATAAAAAGAGAAAAATATGGTGCGAATGCTCTATCAAACTTAAACATACTGAGGGGGTGCCTCAAACTTACCGATAGTGAATGGTCAGTGTATCTCCTTCTGGGAGGTGATATTGTTGTTCTTTAGTTATAATCCCATTATCGGTACCGATTTGGTAACCCGCATCGGGGTCATTAAAAAAGAGGTTGCCCAAGGTGACCAGCATATCGCCTTTTCGAATAATATAGTGTACAGAATCTTTTTTGACCTTGTTTATAACAGCCATTTCTTTTTTAAGCTGGGCGATAGAATCTTGAAGTAAGGCTGTCTTTTCTTCCAGCGGTTTGATGTACAGCGCTTTGTTGTACCAAAAGGTTAAGAGGGGCAAAAGGAGCAAAAGGAGCAGATAACGCTTGTTTTTTGAACGCGCTTCGGCGAGTTCTGTTTTGGCTTTGTACTCTGTGAGTGCAAGTTGTCCCTCAAGCGCAACACGCTGTTTTAATAAATCGTGGTATTTTTCTTCAAGTGGTACTTGGAACATGATTTTTTATTTAAAATATAAAAACAATAAGTATTTGATAAAATATTTATTTGAAAGTTACTACTTTCTAAATATGAATATATACTTTGCAGCGTCAAAAAGTAAAATGCATTTTATTTATTTTTTGGATAAAAGTTTGGTAGAAACGCAACATATTATAATTTTGCTAATAAGGTCATTCCCACAATACAACTACAATTTAATATTTCCTATAAATCACAGGAATAAACAATCAATTTATAAATAAGTATATCGTTTTGGGTTTAATGTTTACAATTGACAATCAATTGATGGCAATTTTACACATTAATGTTTATATGATGCTACTGTATAAAATCAGATGGCTATTGATTGTTAATTTAAATGCAAAATTACGGTATACGGACTTTTATAAGGTGAAAATAGGTGAATAATTCTTGAACTTAAAATACAATCGCACAATGATATTAGACAGGAAGCAATTGTGGATTTTATGGATAGGCTTAGGGCTATTCATTTCTGCATTTATTTGGGATGCGGTCTTTTCAGGTGAGCGCAATGTTTACCGATATAGATATATGGTTGAAAAGAATCTTCAAGAGCAGGAAAGAGCCGTAGAGGATATATTAAATGATAAAGCGTTTATTGAACGCCGGCTTAATGTCGTCATGGCGGGTACTGCGTTTAAGGAAGATGCTATTCGTGTTGAGGAATTACAACGACAACCCTTTAATATCTGCATTTTTAAAGGCGATTCTGCTATATTTTGGACACATAACGATGTATTGCCAGACGTATCTCATTGTGTGAAAGCGGATTCACTCATAGGGCTCACTCAAACAAAATTGCATGATATAAAACAATCGCAATTCGAATTACGCTATCGTTATATTGGTAGTTCTATCTCAAATGATGGAAATACTGTCCCACCAAGCCAAATGGCTCAAGATGCGCTCAAGGGTGAGGATATTGTAGTAGCAGCTTTGATTCCATTGAAACGGGTTTATGGTCCGTTTGAAGGTAAATATTTAGAAAGCCACTATATCGCATCTTCTCTCATACCCAAAAGCATGGAATTAGTCGAAAATGGAAAAAAACAGTTTGCTGTTCATACGATTGAGAACAAGCCTTTATGTTCGTTAGCGTTAGATTTTAGTAATGATGCCGACCGTATGCATGATATTGGTATGATTGTATTGTTGGCAGTGGGCTTTTTTATGCTAGGTATGTTTGGCGATCGTATGTCAAAACAAATGCTCGCTCAAAATGAGTCGCCTATGATGGGCATTACATTTTTTATCGGTACTTTGATAGCTTTGCGAGGGTGTATATATTTTATCGAAGGAAGTGCCTTATTACCGACAACGGATTTACAGTTGACACCTTATAGTGATGCTGTTTTTATGCACTCCTTATCAGAGTTAATTATCAATACAGTTTTTTTATTTTGGTTTTCTATCTTTTTCAATAAAGAGTTTCATTTGCCTAATTTTAAGCAGCAGCCTTTATGGGTCAAATGGAGTTTAGCCGTCGGATGTTATACCATCTTAATTTCTCTCAATATTCTTTCAATTGGCATATTCAATGACTTAGTTTCTCATTGGAAAAACATCCTGTCTTTTGAAAACTTAACAGATTTTAATGGGCAGACTATTGTTACAATATTGAGTATGGGCCTCATTCAAATGTCTGTCTTCCTTATCAGTCATCGGCTAATAGTATCTGTTAAACAGTTGGAAATGAATACATTACAACTGTTTTGCGCACAAGGCGCGGCTGTTTTTATAGGCATAACCTTGTATCAAGCATATCATTTTAGTGCCAGTCTACCCATAGGGGTGTATGCTGTCTTTTTGTTAGTATATATCAGTATATTTCATCTATTTGTAAAAACGAAAGAATCAAGCATCAGTTGGCTTGTCTTATGGATTGTCATTTTTGCAGCGATACAAGCTTTTTTTGTCTCTCGGTTGAGTACGGACAAAGAAAAAACCAGCTTGTATAGTTATGCGCATGTCCTCGCCAATGAACGCGATCAAGTGGCAGAAGGGCATATAAAACTTTTAATTGATACCATCGCCCATGACCCTTGGATTAAGACTTCTACCTTGATGCCCTTCAGAATTGGTATTGATCCGAAACATATTGAAGAACAAATAAAAACTTTTTTTGAGACAGACGACTACCTAAGTGACCATTATTCTTTAAGTTTCTGGGGCATCAATAAAACGGGTGAAGCCATCATCAATCCCGATAGCATCCAATTACCTCAACTGCAAAAGCGATTTTCAGAAAGTATCCTACTAAAAGATTATAATTGTAGTTTTTGGTCTAATAAAAAAGGAGAAAACGCCTATTTATCGCATATTGAGTTACCCTTGCGCAAGGAAAACCCCTTGTCCATCTTACTAGAGTTTACACGAGTGGATAGGATTTCTAGCCGCATTTTTACTGAAATCCTTGCAGAAAAACATTATAAGAGGCTCAATCAATTGAATGAATACAGCTATGTGATATACAAAAATGGTATTTCAGTCGAGCAAAACCAACATGGCTCTTTCGAACGAACCATAAATCATTCTCAAATACCACCTAAAGGACAATTTTTCCACGACATTGTTGATAATCAAGATCAAGTGACTTATCAAAACAGTGATGGCATCGTTGTTCGCATCAGCAAGTATATTCCGTTGAGTTCTCAAGGGTTTACCATGTTTATTTACTTTATTCTGGTATTAACACTTTTATTGTTGCTCTTAATTTTTATCAATCACTTATATCCTTTTTTACCTGCTATTGTCTCTATGTCATTCACCAATTCCGCCAATACATCGTTGCGGTATCGCATAATGATTCCAGTTATATTATTCATATTATTATCCTATGCTGTTGTTTTTGCTTTTACTTTTGGATACTACAAAAAGGTAGGCGAAAAGTTTTATACATCCGAATTTGAAAACAAGGCAAAGACCATCATGAAGAATCTTCGAAAAGATTTTCAAGATGATATTAAAGGTGATAAAGACCTTATAAAAGCTTGCCTGTCTCGTCATTCCGATACCTACGAAATGGCAATGCACTTCTTCAATACTGAGGGGGTACTCGAAGGCACAACAGAATCCAATATTTTTGATAAAGGCATACTTGCGCCCCGCATGAACCCAACGGCATATATGGAATTGCGTCAGGGTGTTGAAAATACCTACAAAGTAGACGAAAATATTGGCGATTTCCACTATAAATCTTCTTTTTATGCTTTAAGAGACAGTACAGAAAAACAATTGTTAGGGTTTATTGAACTGCCTTTCTATTCGCGTGACCGTAACCTGAGGCTTTCCGCGAGTGATATGTGGAGTTATAGTGCTGGCTTTCTGACTTTTTTGTTTATTCTGTGTATTAGTATCATTTCGATGCAAACAGCTCGATTAATTCAACCTCTACAACAAGTAGCAGATACCCTCCGCCGTTTGCGTGTAGAAAAAACCGTAAAAAACGAACTCATTGCTTGGGATAAAAAAGATGAAATTGGCGCACTCATCAATGCCTATAATAGCAAAGTAACCGAACTTGAAGAAGCTATATTACAACTTGCCGAAGCAGAACGAGAGGGCGCTTGGCGCGACATGGCAAGGCAAGTGGCACATGAAATCCGCAACCCTTTGACCCCCATGAAATTGGTCGTTCAACATCTTGAAATGTTGCGCCTGCAAGGCAATGACAATATGGTGGAATATACATCCCGCTCAAACCGAGTCCTTTTGGAGCAAATCGCCAGCCTTGAAAATATCGTCAATGAATTTCATTCCTTTGCACGTATGCCTAATAAAGCGACGAATATTGAATTTCCACTCAACGAGTTGGTGCAATCGGTCTCTGACCTTTTTGCACAGCACAACCACGAAGACAAAAAGCTAGAAGTAACACTAATAATGCCCAACGAAACATTTATTGTCTATGCAGATAGAGCATTATTGACCAGTGCATTTAATAATTTGATTAAAAATGCCATTCAATCCATTCCGCCTGAGCGCGACGGTATCATAAATATCAAACTTTATAGGGAAAACAATACAGCAATAGTGAAAATAAGCGACAATGGGTTGGGTATTCCTAAAGATATTCAAGACAAAATATTTAGTCCAAACTTTACGACCAAAGCCTATGGCTCAGGTATTGGTTTGTTGATTACCAAAAATATCATTCAGTCTGTCAATGGTAAAATCTCTTTTGAAACCATTGAAAATGAAGGCAGTGACTTTTTTGTTCAATTAGAAATTACCGAAAGTTATAAAATTGAACCCCAAGCATTGGTCAGTAGACTTTAGTTCATTGGTTATTGGTATATTGGTGTATTAGTCTTGACAAATAAGGTGTAACCAATCCACCAATAACCCTCAATTTAACCCCTGCAATTCCACCAGTTTGCGATAGTCACCACCGAGTTTAAACAGCATTTCATGAGTACCCCGTTCAATGATTTGACCTTCGCGCATCACGATGATTTCATCTGCATGTTGCACCGTCGAAAGGCGATGTGCAATAACAAGAGCCGTTCTACCTGCCATCAACTGCATCAAAGCAGCTTGCACCAATTTTTCACTTTCAGAATCTAAGGCAGAAGTCGCTTCATCAAGTATCAAAATATCGGGATTACGCAACAAAGCACGCGCAATCGTTAGGCGTTGCCGTTGTCCACCGCTCAATTTCATACCTCTGTCGCCAATATTTGTTTGATACCCCCCCTCAGTATTTTCAATAAAATCATGTGCATTGGCTGCTTTTGCCGCCGCAATAACTTGTTGATTATCAACATTTTCTAAACCAAAAACGATATTATTGTAAATGGTATCATTAAACAAAACCGCTTCCTGTGTCACGATACCCATCAACGAACGCAAGTCTTTCACCCTCAAATCCCTAATATCAATACCGTCAATAAAAATAGCCCCTTCTGTAACATCATAAAAACGAGGCAACAAATCCGCTATCGTTGACTTACCCGCACCCGAAGCACCAACCAATGCCACAATTTTTCCTTTCGGAATCGTCAAATTAATATGCGCTAAAATCTGTTTTTCCGCTTCGCGGTAATAAAAAGACACGTTTTTGTATTCAATTTGATGTTGAAAGCCCCCCCTCTTCGTAGAATCCCGAAGCATTGCGGGAAGTATTTTAGGCTCTTTGGTGTCCATAATCGTTTCTTCCGCATTCAATATTTCCTCGATACGTGCCAATGCCCCTGCGCCCCGACGGATATTATAAGATGCTGACGAAAAGGCTTTTGCGGGTTCGATTACTTGAAAAAAGGCATATAAAAAACCTAAAAACAGCTCAGGTGTCAAATCCCCTAAGGTCACTTGTTTGAATCCAAACCATATCAAAACACATACAACCGTTATCCCTAAAAACTCTGTTGTTGGCGACGCCAAATCCCGTTTTCGCAAGTGATTTATCAGCAAATTGCGATAACCATTGTTCTCAACACCAAACTTTTCACGTTGATAATTTTCAGCATTAAACGCCTTAATAACCCGCGAACCACCCAATGCTTCATCTAAAACAGAAACTAAAGAACCCAAGCGTTGCTGCAAGGCAGACGATTCTTTTTTCAAAGATTTACCAATGCCACCTATGATAAGTGCCGTAAAACCCAACAAAATCAAGACAAAACCCGTTAAAGCAGGCGATATATAAATCATAATCGTCATAGACCCAATGATGAGCAAAGGCTCACGCACAATCGTTTCCAGCACATTCAAAATACTCCACTCCAC
>JAYTUQ010000438.1:0-15439 GCA_043744455.1 Saprospiraceae bacterium
GCAACAACTTGCGAATTTTGAGTAAAAATTCATTTTCTTCATGAGAAATTAGAATTAAATTAAATTAAGAAATAAAGGTTTAAAAGCGCGTAAGTAAAATATGTATAAGATTTTCTTTATTATTCTAAGTTGTAATTATTTGTCCTTAGCAATCCGTTAATTGGGCAACCCTCCGCATAACTTAATCAGCTAAGAACGTATAACTTTATATTATGATGACAAAGAACTTTTTTATAGAATTAGGATTAATCGAATTTTTTTGATTTTGAAGGTTTGCTGGAGCATTCCTTTTTATCTTCTATTTTATTCTTGCCCAATTCTTTTTTTTTCGATTTGAATATGCAAAAGCAAAGGATTATTGCTGTTTTTTTATTTCTTAATTGCAAAGGGCATTTTACCTTTTGCTTTCGATTGTGTAAGGCTCTAGAATAAACTTACAGAATCAAACTTTTAAAAAAACTTAAAACAGATATTCAAACATGAACATACTTCAATTACTGAGCGGGCAGTAAAACCCATAATTCAAATTAAATTCTGGAAACATAAAGAGATGAAATTCTTGACCTACTCAACTGCGTTCAGACATAAATAGTCCTTCAACACGACGTTGCATGTAGTATTGAATACATTAACACTAAAATAATGTTAAGCATTCTTCGTCAATGACATATGCCGATGGCAGTGTAGATAAATAACGGAATTGCTGTAAAGCCAATTGAGAGAGTCCGAAAAAGAAAGTATATGTCGGTTTAAGGGAAAGAGCGCGTAAAGGTTTGCTCTATGTTCACGGGACTGCTTCGATTGGTTAATTCTGTTTGTTTGTTAATGTCAAGTTTTTATCATGCGTTCTATTAACGGTTTTGGTTGAAATATTTTCATAGAAAGAAAACTAAAAAGTTATTGTCCTTGCGGATTTGATAGGACAAAGATATAAACCTATTTGGTTCTACGCAATGCCTTTTTAAATATATTTTAACAAAAAGCAAACAGAACAACTAAAATACCTTTTTTAGGGTATAAATATAATGGCTTCTACCATTGAATCTTCTACAAACGAAAGTAGCAAATATATTTTTCGAAAAAAATCGATTTTTTTAGCGTGAACTCGGTGAGTATATTGAGTCAAAAATCCCCCATCTTCAAATTTTTCAAGTTATTTCTTTTAGAGTCTCTATTTTTGCCGAACCATAAATTCATAAAAAATAACCTTCAGTGTATGAAAAGCCTATTTTATATTTTCATTTTATTCTTTACTGCGACTTTGTCAGCGCAACAAACCCATCTTCCCAAAAACTTCAATACTTTTAATATAAACGCCTCATTTGGTGGACAGCTACCAACGGCCGACCTTGATTTGCGTTATGGCAATAGTTTAGGCGTAGGCGGCGGCATTGAATATGTATGTATTCCTTCAGGTTGGTCTTATAACCTTTATGTACAATATTTTTTTGGTCAAGAAGTTCGTGAAGATGTCTTAGCGAAAATCCGTACTTCTGATGGCAACATACTTGGCGAAACCAATGCTTATGCTGATGTCGCTCTCCGTATGCGCGGACTTTACTCGGGGGCATCTATTGCCAAAATTTTCAAACTGCATGACAATGGCAATCGTTTCGGGGGCATTCGCCTCGCTTTGGGTTGCGGTTGGTTAAGTCACCGTATTCGTATTCAAGATAATTCCCAAGGTTCAGTGCCTCATCTCGAATCCGCATATGCCAAAGGTTATGATCGCTATACATCAGGTGTGGCTCTCACACAGTTTATCGGATACCAAATGGTGAGTCGCAACCGAACATTCAATTTTTTTGCAGGTTTTGAAATGACTGAAGGATTTACACGCAATCGGCGCGGCTTCAATTTCGACACCATGCGGAGAGATGACCTCAAACGGATAGACATATTATATGGTGTCCGTGTAGGTTGGTCAATTCCTCTTTTCACAAATGATGCTGCTGATAGCATTGAATATTGAAAATAAAATATTTTACTTATTATATTATTTGAATCTCATTACTTATTCAATAATGGTTTTTCTTTACAATATCTCTATTCTAATTTATGAAGCTATTATTCACATTCTTGCTTTTTGCGGAAACGCAAAAGCGAAGTTGTGGGTAAATGGCAGAAAAGATATTTTCAACAAAATAAACCTCTCTCTCCAATCCACCACCCAAAATCAACAATCAAAATCCATTTGGATTCACGTCGCTTCGCTGGGTGAATTTGAGCAAGGTCGTCCCATAATCGAAAAATTAAAAAAAGAGACCCCTCAGTATAAAATAATTTTAACTTTCTTTTCGCCGTCCGGTTATGAAATCCGTAAAAACTATCCCTTTGTTGACCAAGTTTTTTATTTACCATTAGATAGTCTAAAAAACGCTCGTCAATTTTTAGATTTAATAAAACCAGACTTAGCCATTTTCGTCAAATACGAGTTTTGGTATCACTACCTCACTGAATTACAGCGTCGCCAAATCCCTACCCTACTCGTCTCTGCTATCTTTAGAGAAAAACAGTTTGCGCCCTTCAATCTTTACACACCTATATTAATAGGTGTACTCAAAACTTTTCAGCATATTTTCGTTCAAGACACCCCCTCAGTATTTTTACTCCAAAAACAAGGTTTAACAAAAGTTACCTGTGTAGGCGACACTCGTATTGACCGCGTGGTGGCTATTGCTAAAGAAGGAAACCTCTTTCCAATGGTTGAACAATTCGTAGGCGACGCGCCTGTTTTCATCGGCGGCAGTACTTGGCAACCTGACGAAGAAGTGATTATTTCTCTGTTTTCTGATACAGAATTTAAAGATTGGCGCTTCATTTTCGCACCTCATGATATATCAACTAAAAATATTGACCGATTAGAAAAACTATTGCCCGAAAAAGCCTTTCGTTATTCAAATTTGTCAAATACAGAAACTCAACTAATCAATAACGAATCCCGAATATTGATAATTGACAATGTCGGTATGTTGTCCGCAATTTATCGTTACGGGCGTGTGGCTTATATTGGCGGCGGTTTTGGTTCAGGTATTCACAATACGCTTGAACCGATTGCTTTTGATTTACCTGTTATTTATGGATTGAAATACAAAAAATTTGCAGAAGCTGTTCGTTTAGTCGAAACAGGCGGTGGGTTTACTGTAGACCATGCGAATGCTTTTAAAACTGTAATGAAGAATTTGCTTTCTGAAAAAAATTATAATGCCGCTTCGAACGCTGCAAAAGATTATGTCACTAAAAATCAAGGCGCAACCGATAAAATCATAGCTTTTATATCTGAATTTAATAAAAGACGAAGTGCTGAAAATAGTCATTCACATTAAAATGAAACCTCTCTTAATTACAAATTCATCTTCCATCATCTATCATTCATCATTACTTTGCTAATTTTGCCCGATGCTCAACTCTACCCAACTTTTTGACTCATTCGCACAAGTCAACGTACTCATCGTAGGCGATGTCATGATAGACCGTTATTGGCACGGCAAAGTCAACCGTATTTCACCAGAAGCACCCGTTCCTATCGTAGAATTGCGCACCACCGAAGACCGCCTCGGTGGTGCTGCCAATGTCGCATTGAATATTAAGGCAATGGGCGCAACACCCTATCTTTTCAGCGTTATTGGCAGGGATACTGAGGGGGGGGATTTTTTGAATTTAATGACAAAAAATGATTTGCCAACTGTCGGTATCCTCACTTCAGACAATCGAGTAACAACTGTCAAAACCCGCATCATGGCAGGTACTCAGCAAATGTTGCGCGTAGATAACGAAATAAAAAATGACTTAGAGGATACCTTTCGTCTTGTTTTTTTATCAAAAATTAAAGAATTTTTAGAAAAACAAAATATCAACGTTATTATTTTTCAAGACTACAACAAAGGTATTTTATCGCTTGCCACCATTCAAGACATCATGTCTGAAGCCCTACGAATGAATATCCCAACGGCTGTTGACCCTAAACGCCATAATTTTTTAAGTTATACAAATGCAACCCTCTTTAAACCAAACTTAAAAGAAATACGCGATGCCGTACCATTTGATATCAAACCAGAACTCGATTCACTACAACAAGCAACGGCTTTTTTAAACGATACATTAGCCAATCGCTACACGATGATTACGCTATCGAGTAAGGGTTTGTTTTTGAATGATACACATACTGAGGGGTCTAAAATTTACCCGACGCAGCCGCGCAATATCGCTGATGTGAGTGGTGCTGGCGATTCGGTTATTAGTGTCGCGGCATTATGTCTCGCCTTAAATTTGGATAGAGATACAATTGCTCAATTATCCAATCTGGCAGGCAGTCAAGTATGTGAAGTGGCGGGTGTTGTGCCTATCAATCGGGAACAACTGAAACAAGAATGGAATAAATTTTGTTAAATTTTGGATTTCTACGAAAATAATCGTAGGGGTTTTGCAACTTTGAGTTGTCTTACTATGTCTATTTGGGAATGATGAAGGTTTAATGATGAATTTTATATATTCATCATTAAAAATATTCATTATTCCTAAAACAATCATTAACATCTTTTCTAAATCAAAATTAAAAATTGAACCATCATGAAAAAGTTCATCCTCCTTGCTCTGACATTTTTGGCAACCACTGGTCTCGTCTTTGCACAACAACCTGATGCTAAAAAAGAAAAAAAAGAATCGAAACACAAAAATAATGACAACGGTAACGATAATTGGAGCAATTGGGACGACGGCGAAAAAGTACGCGGCGAAGGATCTTCCGTCACAGAAAATCGTGATATTAAAAATTTTACAGGTTTCAAGTCTGGCATTAGTGCCGATATTATCTTGAAACAAACTTCGGGTAGTTTCAAAGTCTCTGTTTCAGGTCAAAAAAACATCCTTGCTTTATTAAAAACAGAGGTTGTTGACGGCATTTTGAAAATTGGCTTTGAAAAAGGTTATTCAATAGGTTATAAAGAATCTTTGAAAATCACTATCGAAGCGCCCTCTTTCAATTACCTCGGCATGTCAGGTAGTGGCAATGTCGAAGCTGATGGCACATTATCAGGCGATAAAATGACCATCAATATCAGTGGTACAGGCAATTTTGACCTCGATAACATTAAATTTTCTGAACTTTCTGTAGGCATCAGTGGCTCTGGTGATGTGGATTTAGCAGGTTCTGTGGCGTCCGTTGATTTGACGATTAGCGGCTCTGGTAATTTGAAAGCTGAAAGTCTGAAAGCACAAAAGGCACGTTGTTCTGTCAGCGGTTCGGGCAATATATCGCTCAATGTTTCCAATGAATTAGATGCGATCATCAGTGGTTCGGGCGATATCAGCTATTCGGGCAAGCCTGCTTCAGTTCGGACACGTGTTTCGGGAAGTGGGGATATCAAGGCAAAATAGATTTTTAGCTTTTTATTGTTAAAATTTGAACAAAAAAGGGAAATATACTGAGGGGGTGTATTTCTCTTTTTTTAAAAAAAAATTGACCTTTAAATGAAACCTTTTTCTCAAAAGAGGTATCAAAGAGTTAAAATATTCAATCATCCTTTCATTCAACCACTTCATAAAATGAAAAACTTAATCATAGCATCTTTTGCTTTCTTGTTTTTATGCACGTCTTGCGACGATGGTTTCGGACTTTTCGATAGCAAACGTATTACAGGCAAGGGACCTTTAGAAAAGCAAGACCGTGACGTAAAAGACTTTAAAGGCATTGACCTTATGGCTTCGGCTAATGTTATTGTCAAACAAAGCCCAACTTATAAAGTCGTTGTTGAGGGCCAAAATAACATATTAGAAGTGTTAGAAACAGTCGTTGACAACGGCATTTTACGCATCAAATTTAAGGACGGCTCTTGGAGTTTGAACTTTGATAAACTCAATGTCTATATTGAGACCCCCTCAGTATCCAACCTCGAAATCAGTGGTTCGGGCGATATGACTCTTGAAACTGCGTTTAATACCAACGATTTAGAGATAAGATTATCAGGTTCGGGCAATATTAAAACGGCTGATGGTTTGACCGCCAAGAAAATTGACGCAGAAATTGGTGGTAGTGGGGATATCAAAATGGGAACGACAACCGCATCAGAGCTAAAAGCGGGTGTTTTGGGGTCTGGTAATTTTACAATTAAAGGTACGGCTGAAAAAGCAAAATTTGAGGTAACCGGATCTGGCGATATCGATGCCGATGATTTTATTACAAAAGCGACTGAAGCTCAAACGACGGGTTCAGGGAATATCCATTGCCACGCGACCGAAAGCATTGATGCGCAAATCATGGGTTCGGGTGATATTCGCTACTCTGGCAATCCCCCCTCAGTAAAATCGGAGACAATGGGCAGCGGCGAAATTAAAAAAAAGTAGGAATTGGTCATTATGTCATTGGTCAATTGTCATACTTAACAAATAACCAATGACAAAAAAAGTCCTCGTGTGTCTAAACACCGAGGACTTTAACTATATTCAGAACATGAAGGAATGAGAATTGTATTTTATGTTTTGAAAGTTGATACTTTAAATATTCATTAAATTTTCAATTCATAAATTATTAATAAACAATAAATTACCACATTATCAATTATCCATTTTCCATTATCCATTATTTTATAAAACATTTAGTATTGCTTTTATTTCTTCTTTTTCCATAACAACAGGCGTTAATCGAATCGTTTGCCCTATTGCAGTTTGAACGGTTACTTCTTGTTTGGCGAAGTAAAGTTTATCTTTAATATAACTTACCACTATAATCGTAACTGCCTTCCCCATCGGTAAACCACGCCCCGGTGCAACAAAAGCCTTTAATGCTGCATTACCCGACAAAGCCACCACAGAGTTCATATTTTTGAATGCCACATAAACCGAAGTATTGACATTTGTAAATGTTTCAGGTAAAGACACTCTAAAAGTATTATTAAAATTAATCGTGTCGCCACTAAATTTATCGCAGTTAATCAATCCAAAACGATCTAAAACCATTTCGTAACCTTTGCGTTGTTGCGAAGAATCTGTCCAGCTTGTAAGCGTCGAACGCACATTACTACTATTAATGACAGATATGGGCAACCAATCAAACCCAAAACGTCCATAAATTTTACCTTCAAAAAGCTGCATTTGATTGTCGGGCTCGGTCATTATATAACGGATTTTTATCGTTTTTCCTGCCGCTAATTTGACTTCTCGACCATTCTGACGAATTTTAACTGATATTGCACCGCCTGATATCAACTGCCTGCCAAGTGAAGAAGTCGGTATATTATAAGTAATAAAGTCGCTTTTTTTCCTAAAAACCAATATTTCAACGTCTAATTTGCCTGTACAAGGTTTGTTTTGGTCATTGACACAAGCTCCCGTTGGTATCGTTACCGTGACATTGTCGGGTATAGTGATTGTTCCACCACGCTCGGCGTTGCAGGTGTCTCTTTTCGGTTCTGCACTCAGTAGTGTAACCAGCTTTTCTATACTGAGGGGGGGCAAAATCGTTGTTGATAAATTATTTTTTGCAGAAAGATTAGCATCCCAAACTGTATCACCCTCAATGATTGTTATCGTCTCTTTGGGTATAAATTCGATGTTGTCCTTCTTACAACTTGCTAAAGCCATTACAAATAGGAAAACCTGTATATAATATAAAATTTTTTTCATTTACTTCAATGTCTTTTTGAAAATAAAACGTGTATAAAGTATTGACAATCAATCCAAAATTGATATTGGAAAAGACACGTAGCTACTATTGTGTTCTAATATTGTCGTTAAAAAGTAGAGTCTTTGAGTATTAAAAATGCTGCTTTGTTTTTAAAATATTTATAAACGATAGCGCAAACCTAAAATTAAACCGCCACTCGTATATGCCTGTTTCAAAGCATAATCCCTACGCGTTATCGGTTGCAAATAATGCCTAAACGAAGGCTCAATCACCAATTGCAAATTGCCTGTTAACTGCCGATAGGCGGCAACGCTGCCAAATATGCTGATACCTAAAGTATTATTGAAAACGGCATTAGGTTTTCTAAAACCAGTTGATACATTCTGTTGCATGCCTTTTTCATTCAAAATATCAGCTTTAAGCCAACTGGCAATATTAAAATTTGCGCCCGCATTGACGCTAAATGACCAATAATCATTCAATGGAAATTCAAAACCGAGTTGCAACGGAATATCAATTGAGCGATAACGATTGTAGTATGTTTTGCGAAAAATACCGCTTGTAATCTCTGTCTTCCGAATCGTATCTTGACCACCACCAGGGCGTGGCACGTAAGTCTCCGTTATCATTTTTTTGCCAATACCCAAACTGTCAAAAACAGCCTTTTCATTCGTTTGTGCATAGACAAAACCTGTCCGTAAAGTCCATCCATTGTCAAAAACAAGAGAAATTCGTGTTCCTGCACTGAACGCATACCAAGGCTTTTCGACAGTATCACGAGCGTGTAAATAGCTTGCATTTTCAGGTAAATTTTCGTACAAACGGCGGAAAGCATATTCTGGCGCACCATATATGTCTATGTACACAGCGCGCCCACCTTCGCCATGTTGCCGTTTTTTACCAAATGTTGGGCAACCGTCACCGGGTCCAGCACATGGATTTTCTAAAGTTTTGGTTGGCAGAGCGATGGTTTTCACCTTTAAAATGCTCAAATTATCGAAAGCGAGGTCTGGAGCATCAGGAGTCGAAAGCGAAGAATTTAAATCGAGACCATTATCCGTTTTTAACTCTTTGCCTCCAACTCCTTTGTCTCTTGATGCTAACACTGAATCGTTAACAGCATTAGTTGTTGTTGTAGGAATTATAAGATGTTGTGGGGCGTTGTGTTCAGTGATTATATTTGCTGAATTAGAAACCGTGTTTAGGGCATTATTTTCGATAATTTTTTCTTGTTTATCTTTTAATTTAAATTCAGAATTACCCCCCTCAGTATTTTTTAATTGTTTATTGTTTAAGGTTAAGGAATTATCTTCTTTACTTTGATTTAATTCATTATTATCTTGTACTAGATTTTCATTTAAATCAATAGCTTTTTCTGTTTTTATTTTATCGTTATTAAAAATAAAATCACGATTTAAAAACATTAAATAAGTCATAAATAATAATAAAACAGCCGCACCGAAACGCATAAACAAAGACCGCCGCCGCCGTTCACGCTCTATTATAATGCCCTCAAAAGTAGGTGTAGAAACGACCGAATTATGTGCCACAAGGCGTTCGCGAAGCGGTGCATCTGAAGGTTGTTCGTCCGAACCTTCACGGTTGCGCATGAGTTGATTAAAAATATCCTTATTTACAGGTGCATCATGGTTATTGAGTTTTTTGCGCATAGAATAATCCGTCATCAAGCGATTGAACAAATCGTCGGGCACTGATGACTCGTGGTTATCGAGTTTTTTTTGGAAAAAATCGTTGTATGGATGTTTGTCTTTGTTCATATTGTGATTTTTTGAGATTTTAGAACCATATTTTGCAACATATTTCGCGCTTTGACCAATTGAGAGCGTGATGTGCTTTCTTCGATGTGCAGCATTTCCCCTATTTCGCGATGACTAAAACCTTCGATAACATATAAATTGAAACAAATGCGATAGCCATTCGGAAGGCTTGAAATCAAACCCAAAAGTTCTTGTTCCGAAAGGTGCGAAAATACTGAGGGGTCTTCCGATGACTCTTGAATGCCTTCCAAACCAATGCCTTCCTTTTGAAATGAGTGTCGGCTGACGTTTTTTAAAGCCGTATTGACGACAATGCGCCGAATCCACCCTTCAAAAGAACCTTTTCCTTCAAATGACTTTATATGGTTAAATATTTTTATAAACGAGTCTTGTAACAAATCCTCTGCTTCCATTCTGTGGCGGGCATAACGCAGGCATACAGTCATCATTTTTCCCGCATAGCGGTTGAACAACTCTCGTTGCGTACGGCGGTCTTCACGTATGCAGCCTTGTATGAGTTCAAATTCCGTCACGTTCTGTCATTTTAGGTTTTTTCAATGCTCTGATGCCAAAAATAAATCGGTTTTTGGACAATTAAAAAATAGATACTTTGAGTTTTGGAAACGCTGCTTTTGGAGGCAATTAAAAATTAGTAACGGGCAGGAGATATTACATGATGAATCCTTTCATACGATTCTATAAGCATAGCTAAATTCTCTGCATCATCAGCTTCGGCAGTGCCTTTAATGGGCGGGTTTCGGATATAAGCATGAAGTTTCTTCAATGCAGCGTCGTATTCATTTTCTGTCTTGATTCGCTTAGTCATGTATTTTTTGTTTTAATATTATTATTAGACTTTAAATTACGTAAAACGTTGATACGCAAGGATTAAACGCTCCGATAAGTCATCATTACAGGCTTGCAAATAGTCATTATAAGCACATGGAATAAGGCGATGTCGAACGTGTTTTTTGCGTGTTTTGACAGGAATCTCCATCCACCAACGCCCACTTTTATTGCTGCGCCAAAAGGTCAATTGTTCATCAAAAGACTTGACATGAACGATGTATTGCATGAGTTGATTGAAGGCTTTTTGAATCGGGAAATCCTGTTTTCGATTGAAAAAACCATCTGCGAAGTACCAAACCATTTGCGCCACAACTTGCGCCGTTGCTTGGTCAAGGCTGTCGAGTTTTTTATGGTAGCCATAAATGCCAAAACTCGTTAATTTGTCACTCATCCCCGCGTACCGCGCAATTTGACAAGCTTCCTCCGACGATAAACCATTTGGCGAGCCGTTGCGTTGACCAGGTGCTTCGCTCATTTTCATGGCTGCAAGATTAAAACTGACCAAATCGGCATCGCGAATAATTGGTTCAATATCTTCAAGTTCAGCACGAAGTTTGCCCAAACGAATGAGTTCAAAATGTCTTTTCTCCAATAGGCTTAATACTGAGGGGTCGGTATAATGCGATTGAAAACCGATAAAACTGAGATTGAATAAGTGATTGTCTTCCAATATATTATGCAAGAACAGATTGTCCGCTTTTGAAAAAGGTGAAAACCTAATCCTTTCATCAATAATAGCCAAATTAACAGAATTTTTACGCGCATGAAAGGCTTGAAATTGCGGTAAAATAGCTGTTTCTGACTGACCAATAAGAATAGGGACAATATCGCTTTGCAACAATTCGGTCAATAAAGGAATAATAAATGATGGGTCTTGCTTACGCATATTCCCCAAATCGGTGATATTTAGTTTCGTAAAAGGAAAACTCAACGAATAAAGTATTGTCCTTACAGCGTCCGCTTCCGCACCGTTGATACCAACAATAGCGATTTTTGTAGATTTCAAATCCAATTCGACCCCCTCAGTATGAACGGTGATTTTTTTACCGAAATGCCATTCTTCGAGGTCTGTAAAGAGGTCAGAAGAAAGCGGTTTAAGCCAATGATTTAGCATATTCTCAATGTAAATTGTGTGATGTTGTGTAGCAAATTTAGGATAAAAACTTATTTTTTATGAAAAAACAAATAAACCAAAGCACCAGTAGCCAATAAAGCCGACACCTCAAACGCTAAACTCATGCGCATCGGGTCATTCTGATACAAAGCTTGCGACATCCACGCGCCTACCCCAATGCCCGCTTCAAGGGCAATAAACATTGTCGCCAAACCACGCCCACGGCTCTCAGGTGAGACCAAATCCACTGCCCATGCCTGCAATGTCGGTGTACTCAAACCCCAACCAATGCCATAAATCACGCCCGCAACCATGAAAGCCGCCACAGAATGAAACCACGCAATGATAATCATCGAAAGGATGATAGACAAAGTTGACCAACGCAAAACAAGCACACGACCATGTCTATCCGACGATTTTGCAGCGACCAAACGAATGACCAACGACGAGGCTGTGAAGACAGCAAAAAACAAGCCTTTGTTACTAATTCCTAATTGTTTTGTCAAATCAGGTATCAGTGTTAAGCAAGTGCCTGATGCAAAAGATGTAAGAAACTGAACAATAAAAGTCGGCATAGCCGCAGGTTCAAATATTTCAAAACGATTGATTTTTAATAGTTTAAATGAAAAAGGTTGACGGATAGCAAGCGTTTCGTCCATATTTTTCACTAAAATAACAACTGATAACAATGCTGAAACAGACGATAGAACACACAAACCCGCAAAACCATACCCCTCAGTAATCCAACTGCCAATCACGGGTCCAACACTAAAACCAATGCTGCTGCTAATGCCAATGGCAGACATCGCTTCGCCTCGACGTTCCATCGCCACAATATCGGCAACATAAGCCGCCGTTGCGGTCGGTTTGAATCCTGTTGAAAATCCATGTGCTAAACGCAAAAGCAAAAAGCCAAAAACGGTGGTCATAAAGGGATACAACGCACTGCACAAAACGCAGACCAACGAGCCAAAAACCATAATCGGTACACGCCCAATCGAGTCTGTCAATTTACCGCTAAAAGGACGACTGATACCTGCGGTCAAAGTAAAAAGAGCAATAATGTAACCTTTGTAATCTGCGCCGCCTAAGGAAGTTAGATGGTCGGGTAGTTCGGGAATTAGCATCTGAAAACTGGCAGAAAAGAAGAAATTACTCGCGCAAAGGAGCAATAAAGGCATGTCATAAAGCCGTTTGGCAGAGGTTAATGTGGGCATTTCTTCGCAAAGGTAGATTGGTTTAGTTAAAAAATAACGGCTATTAAAATCCTTTCTTATTCTTTCAAAAGCAACCTAACTTTTTCCATAAAATCGTAGTTCGGTTGTATGCGCCTATTCTCTTCGAGCAACTCGTTTCGATTACCATATTTAAAGCCTAAATGCAGCTTGTAACCATCATAAAAATAACGACAAAAGCCTTTTTTATCAATAATACCCACAAAAGGACGGGGGAAATAAGTCCCAAAAATCGCATTGCCAAATTTTTCAGAATTTTCAATTATCGGAAATCTTATTGGCTTCTCAGCTAAATATTTTTTCTCACTTTCACCTAAACTATAATTTATAAATGATAGAATTTCAACACCTTCTCCACGCAAAGAGTCAATGACTGCATTCAATTCAGGAATTTCATATTGAAAAGAATTGTCCCAAAAATGCCAAAAATGCACAATCCAGACCCGACCACGATACATCGAAGGGCGGTACATGATGCCCATCGTATCGCGTGCATCAAAATCTGGAATAGGTTTATTGATGATATTGGTTTGAATGAAACTATCGCGTTTGGCTTGTTGCGATTTCAAAGAGGATTCAATTCGTTCTTTAAGAGCGGACGAAGCGATACCTTTTCTAAGTGAGTCCCTCTCTGACGCAGTTAACCTTACTGCATCAAAAGAAGGTTGAGCAGAAAGTCCATAGGTTAAAATTATGAAAAAAATAAAAGTCACGTGTTTCATTCATTCGTATTATTCATCAAATAACAATTTAATTTCATATAAAATATAGCAAATAAACGTATTTTTTAAGCATAGAATTGCTCTTATTATTGCCTAAAAGAAAAAAGAGGCAATCCAAAGTATTGGATTACCCCCCTCAGTATTTTTTTAAAAATTAAGCTTTGATAGCTGCAATGCCAGGTAATTCTTTGCCTTCCAAAAACTCTAACATCGCACCGCCACCCGTAGATACAAAACTGACTTGTTTTTCTAAGCCCATTTGCGTCACAGCCGCCACAGAATCACCGCCACCGACGAGCGAAAACGCCCCCTCAGTAGTTGCCGCCGCCACAGCCAAGGCGATTTCTTTTGTCCCAACAGCAAATTTAGGAATTTCAAAAACGCCCATTGGACCATTCCAAAGTATTGTCTTTGAAGCTTTTATGGTTTCATTGAACAATTTAATTGCTTCTGAACCAATGTCCAAACCCATCCAACCATCAGGAATTGCATCACTCGGCGTGACTTGTGTATTGGCTGCTGCATCGAATTTGTCCGCAATCAACGAATCAGGAGGTAATAAGATTTTTACGCCTTTTTCCTTTGCTTTTTCTATCAATGCAAGAGCATGGTCGAGGCGGTCATTTTCGCACAATGAATTGCCAATTTGCCCCCCCATCGCCTTGAAAAACGTGTAAGCCATACCGCCACCGATGATGAGATTGTCAACAGAATCAATCAAACGTTCCAAAATCAAAATCTTATCACTCACTTTTGCGCCGCCAACGATAGCCGTAAAAGGCTTTTCAGGATTGTTCAAAACACGGTCTGCATTGTCTATTTCTGCTTGCATCAAATAACCAAAAGTCTTGTTCTTTTTATCAAAAAACTGCGCCATAGTTGTTGTTGAAGCATGGGCACGGTGAGCCGTTCCGAAGGCATCGTTGACATAAATATCGCCCAAAGCAGCCAATTTTTTAGCCATTTCGACATCACCTTTCTCTTCGCCTTTATGAAAACGCGTGTTTTCAAGCAGTAACACTTCGCCCGACTTCAAATTTTTTGATTTTTCAACCGCCTCTTCGCCTAAACAATCATTGGCAAATTGGATAGGACGACCGAGTAATTCACTCAAATGCGGCACCAAATGCCGCAGCGTAAAACGCTCAACGTCAACCGAACCATCTTCTTTTAGTTTTTTCAAAGGACGGTCAAAATGGCTCATTAAAATGACTGCACCACCGTCTTCGAGAATCGCTTTGATGGTCGGCACAGCCGCCCGCATACGCGTATCGTCTGTAATTGCTAAGGTTTTTTTATCAAGTGGCACGTTAAAATCTACACGTACAAGGGCTTTTTTAGCCTTAAAATCAAGGTTCATGCTTGGCGAGTTTTAGTTTGATAATTAAATTTGAGCGCAAAAATAGGATTTTATCGTGGATAACCCGATATGATTTCAAAATTCTAAATGGGCAAAATGTCAAAGGTATTTTGGATGAATAGAATCAACAATCTTAAAAATCAGTTTTAACTTTAATTTGTTAATGACGGAAAAATGTTTTATTTATATGATAATTAGTCTAACAAAAATCATAACTTGCACCCATCATTTAAAAAATGACCAGTAGAACATCATGACGGAATTTTTTAATTCCTTTGATTCTCCGAGAACTAAATATTTCTTTCTCAAAAACCGTAAAATATACAACACATTAATATTCTCATTTTGTAAAGTATTTATTATGAATACAATATAAAATGAAAATGTGGCAATTTGTATATTTTTCAATACGTTGCATTAAAATTTTTTAAGGGTTGAAACACATTATATTGTTGAGGGGTGTCGTCTATTTCGATAGATGGGACCCCTCAGTATTTTTACGCCTTTCCTTACTTTCTTCCACTTATTTGCCGTTAATGGATTGGTTATTGAATAATCATCCATGCAACCTCCGACGTTTCCCTAACGTGTCGTTTTTTAGCATTATTCAAATAAAAAAATTGCTTTTGGCGTGATTAAATAGATAAAAATCTTAACTTTTTGACTAACTTGACTTTGTTAAATTAGGAATAAAACTACTATGGTTTAAAAATTGTTGAATAAAGAATGAGACAGAAAAAAACTATTGGGGTCTAAGTTT
>JAYTUQ010000439.1:0-15359 GCA_043744455.1 Saprospiraceae bacterium
ACCCGTACGTCAGTTTAGCAAACTGGTGGTTTAAGCCGCTCACCCATCCCTCCGTATGGTGGCTTAAAACAGCTTTTCTTTTAAGGCGGTGCAAATATACATGCTTATTTGATATTGCCAAACTGTTTTTTTGAAAAAAATAATTAAATCCTAAAATTTGTACATTATTGTTCGACTAAAATGTTTGAAGTCTTTTAAATTTATTTGCCTGTGTGATGTCTATTGTATTGCGAATATAAGTATTACAAATAAAATAATTTTTTACTGCTTGGTAAAATATAGCTTGATTTATTTTTTGTAAGGGTATTAAAGGGTCGCTTAGAAAAGCGACAAATTTAGGCATTATCATTCAAAAACCGTTTTTGATACCCCTCAGTATTTTGAAGCTTTTACAGCTATGAATAAACTATTTTGATAATTTGTAGTTTATTCAAAAGTTATTTAATAAGTTTTCATTGGTGTTCCGCTGCTTTGTAGAAAAAATGTAAATAAAATAATATATGTAAAAGAGTTTATTGTACGTAATAGTATTGTCAAAATGTTAAAATAAATGAATAAAAAAAAGTATAAACTACTTTTGTACTTCAAATTATTTTTTTAATCGTGAAAACCATCTTTTTTCTCAGGTCGAACTACGCAAACGGACACAGTTAAAGCATGATGAAACTACATTTTCAATCAGTTCTATTTCTATTTCTCCTAATTACGCCATTTATTATTGAGGGTCAAACAAATCAAGATTTCCTTAAAGGGATTATCAATCGTTATGCAAAAGTAACGGTTTTTGATGTTTGTGATGCTCGATTGATGGTGTCAGACACGACTGGATTCAGTAAAGGCACGCGTATTATATTCTGTCAAATGAATGGTGCTACTATTAATTCATCTAATAGCAGTAGTTTCGGTGCTATTGATGACCTTCGACATGTTGGTAAATATGAAGTCAATTTCGTGGATAGTGTTGCTGCAAATACTGTGTTTTTGAGATTTTATTTTAAAAATGAATATAATACAGGGGCGAGTATTCAAATCGTAACGTATCCCTATTTTGCCGATGCTGTCGTTACAGACACCTTGCGAGCAAAACCGTGGAACGGGCAATCGGGCGGTGTAATCGCTTTTGAAGCCGCAAATTTGACCTTAAATGCGCCTATTATTGCTTCTGAAGCAGGTTTTAGAGGCGGTGCAGTGAAAGCGTATGCCAATTGTGATGCGCTTGAAATCTACAATAATTACTTCTACGATATAAATTCAACGTCTAAACAAAACGGCGCACCTAAAGGCGAAGGTATTGCAGCATTGATTGTAGGCAAAGAATGCGGTAGGGGTTCAATTGGAAATGGTGGTGGTGGTGGCAATAACCACAAATCTGGCGGCGGCGGTGGTGGACACCTCTCCGAAGGTGGTATTGGTGGCAAACAAAATCATGTGAATGCGATTCGCAACTGTATTGGGGACTGGCCCGGATTTGGCGGTAATCTTATTGCGTCCACTACTACTGATAGAATCTTTTTTGGCGGCGGCGGCGGTGCTGGTCACAATCGAGAAAATAGTGACAATCATGGGGGTCGAGGCGGCGGTATTGTCATACTCAAAACAAACACACTCACGGGAAATGGCAAAACCATAGCAGCAAATGGCGAAAATGCACCTAACAACACCTCGGATGGTGGTCCTGGTGGTGGTGCAGGAGGTACGGTTATGTTATTAGCGAATCAAACCATCGGTGCTGTTAATATCGAAGCAAATGGTGGATTAGGCGGCAGCACTATCAGTATTCAAGAATATGATTTCGGTCCCGGCGGCGGTGGAGCAGGTGGGCGCGTCATGTTAACAACGTCTTCAGGCATTACATCCACACTATTAGGCGGCGCACCAGGTAAAAATGTGATAAGCCGTCAATCTCAAGGCGCAAATAAAGGTAATGATGGACTTATCCAAAATTTAACCAATTTTAAACTGCCTCTATCCACAGATACCGTAACGCGTAAACTTGAAATTGTACAACAACCCATTGCTATTCAGATTTGTGAATACCAAACTACCACCTTTAAAATCAAAGCCAACGGCACCAATTTACAGTATGAATGGCAAATCAATAAAGGAAGTGGTTTTGTCCCAATTGTTCCCGATACGACCTTTATTGGTGTGGGCACACCCACACTGATTATCAATAAACCGCGCACGGTGTTGAACCCGTATCTATTTCGTTGTGTCGTTTCGAGTGGCTGTTCCCAAGCAAATTCTGTCAATTCTCAAGCCGTCGGCGTAAATATATTGCCTGCACCCGTGTCGTTATTCACACCCAATATTACTTACAATACTGTTCAATTTCTCAATACTTCTTCAAACGGCGCATCATTTATTTGGACTTTTGGCGATGGACGTACAGGTATAAACCGCGACACGACCATTACGTATGCTCAACAAGGCGACTATGATGTGACTTTGCGCACGATAAACAATTGTGATACAGCGATTTATACAGTGCGTATCAGACTCAATTCTGCTCCAAAAGCATCATTTGAATCCACCACAACCAGTTATTGTACACCTGCAAATATTCAATTTACGAATACCTCATCCAATAATACAGTGAGTTATAAATGGTCTTTTCCAGGTGGTTCTCCTGCCACTTCCACCAGTGTGAACCCCTCAGTATTATATACCACAGCGGGTATTTATGATGTTATTTTGACAGCAACGAATGCCAATGGAAAAGATACCAGCACAAAAGTAAGCTACATCCGAGTCAATACAGCACCGACAGCGACCTTCCGTAAAATTCAAAATGGCAATAACCCAACTGTTAATTTTGATAATACGACAGTGGGGGCAACTGCTTTCCTTTGGAATTTCGGTGATGGAACAACGTCTATAGAAGCCAGTCCGCAGCAAACATATGCGACAGGGGGCACTTTTATTGTCAAATTAACGGCATCTAATAATTGTGGAGCGACATCCGTTCAAGATACTATTGTTCTATTGAATCGTCCATCTGCCACGATTTCAGCCAATCAAGTACAAGGCTGTACGCCTTTTGTTATTCAGTTTTCGGGTCAAAATGCGACAAATGTAGCGACTTGGGCATGGTCTTTCCCAGGCGGTACGCCTTCAACATCAAATTTGCCTAATCCACGTATTACATATAATACAGAAGGTGTATATTCTGTGTCGTTAAAAGTATCGAATTCAGCGGGTATTTATGAAACAATGCAGCCAGATTACATTAAAGTTCAGCTTGCGCCCAAAGCAGATTTTGAATTTGTTGTGACTGATACAATGGTCAAATTCACAAATAAATCAACTAATGCCAGTGCCTATCAATGGGATTTTGGTGATTACTCTATCTCTACCTTCCACACGCCGCCCAATAAAATATATGCCCGAAATGGCAACTACAACGTCACATTACAAGCCCTAAATGCTTATTGTGGAGCGGCGATAACACGACAAGTCACTATTTTTGTCGTCGGTACTAAGGATTTAGGAGACAAAGAGGGTATTGTACAAGTCTTCCCGAATCCAACAGATGGTAAACTGTATTTGAATTTTAAAGATGAATTAAAAACTGATTATCAATTAGTTATATCAAATACGAATGGTCAAATTTTGCAAAATATCAACCTTACACGCGAAACAATTCAGACTTTAGATTTAGAGAATTTAGCAAGCGGTATTTATATTTTACAATTTTCAAACGATACTCAAAGATTTGTTAGACGGCTTGTAAAAATGTAAAATTGTAAAAAAGGCGCATTTTGGTCTCTTTATACTGAGGGGGGCTTTTGAAAAAGCAAAACAGTTTGTTACTACGTCAACAAGCCGTTTTGCTTTTTTTGTAACAACAAGAATGTAAATCAAATAAATTATTAAACTAAAATCGAATAAATCATTGAAAAACAATGCCTTACGCCATTCGCCATTCATCATTTATAGTTCATGATTCCATAACAATTGATTTTTTTTATTGATAATTAAAAATAAAATGTTTGTATTTTTAAAATAAACGACTATTTTGTTTTGAAATTCAAAAATCACAATTTACTTTTGTTTTATCAAACAACAAATTAGCTCATGTTGAAAAAAGTGATTTACACCGTCGGACATTCGACGCACCCGATAGCGTATTTCGCAGAGTTGCTCGAAACATACCACATCAATTGCGTCGTTGATGTGCGCAGTGTGGCAGCAAGTCGTTTTAATCCACAATTCAACAAAGAGCCGTTGATGAACTACCTTCAAAATCACTATGTCAGAAATACGCTAAAAAACTACCGCAACCAACGATTTTTGAACCAAATGTCACACCCGAATTACAACTAAAAACGGCATACAGATTCCGAAACCAACGCATCGGTTGGTCGCCCACCGATGAAAACGAACAAGATGAACGTCTATGATACAACTTTACACCATTGGTTTTACAGGCAAATCTGCCGAAAAATTCTTTACACTTTTGCAAAATAATGACGTTGAACGGCTTGTTGACACACGTATCAACAACACGTCACAACTGTCGGGTTTTGCAAAAGCTATCGTGCTGATGGACGTTTACACATTGTCGAAAATGCGCAACATCAGCCAAGATGGATTCGACCCCTTTCGCAAAGTAATTTTGGCGAATTGTCTTCACATTGTGTGCGTCACATTAAGCTTGGAGACCTTGTAGAGGTTGAAATTACTGAGGGGGGCTGTTTGCAGAACAGTTACCAATCTGAAAATGTCTATTTTGAAAAAGATTCACTTAGAGTTGTCGAAAAATTGCAATTGACGCATGAAAGGCTTGAAAAATTAGCAATTCAGCTGCCAACACCGCTTTTTGGTTGTCGCAACAGAGCCATTTCGATTGAACGAATAACAGGTTTATATGAATCTTTGGTATTTATAAAAGTACAAAAGCCCTGTTTGCGTTGGCGAGATGAGATCGGTCATCGTCCACAAGAGCGACTGAGTTTTATTTACAATGGTTCAGAATATGATTTGGCATTAACGGATATTGAATTTGTAGAAAAATACATGTCAGACAATGATATTCTACAAAAAGCTAATGAAACATATCTCACGGTCTCGTTGAGTATGCCTTATGATAATAAGTTATATAAATTGGCAGCAGGTGTTTTTATGATTTAGTACCCCCCCTCAGTATAATAAAGAAAAGTGACGTTAAAACAGCATAAATTATTGAAAAACAGCACAATATGAGGAATACTTTTTTTAAACTTTGGGTACATGGTATCATTAAAATTGAACCCGAACACGCCCTCATTTATCCAGAATTAGAACCTATTTTTCACCTTGAAATTGAAAAAAGATTCATTGAACAGGGCTGCGAAATAGCAGCTATTGGTGGGCGTGACGACCATGTTCATTTTTTGTTTGCTCAAAACCCATTGTTGTCTTTGCATGAAACGATGCGTTTCATTCAAGGCATTTCGGAGCGGTGGTATCAGTTGCGGGATTTCAAATCGGGTTATCATCGGTTTCAATGGGAGGAGGGGTATTGCGCGTATTCTGTTAGCGAATCCAATTTGGGAAAAGTGAAGTTATTCATTGAAAATCAAGCAGAAATACATGAAAAAATGTTTTTAAAAGAAGAAATTCATTACCTCAACCAATTGCACAATGTGGATTTACGCGATGAGGAAATTGAAAAAGAAATATTACAATGGGCAAGGACGTGGGGCGCACGTTTTGCTTTTAATCAGATAGGCAGTGAATGGATACGATGATGGTGATACTTAAAAAGGACGTGTTGCTTTGATAAAGGTGCTTTTATAATATTTGGCAAAAAGGTTGTCCTCGCGGACGCCCTTTGAACCTGTGTGTATAAAGAGCACATTCTGAGGGTCTTTCGTTTCGGTGACAATGCCTACATGATTGATACGGGTACCGCTATCGGTGACAAAAAAGACTAAATCACCTACTTTAACTTCTTGTACATTAATTTCCCGCCCAACCGTTGCCATTTCTGCAGATGAACGAGGTAATTTGAGGGAAACGGCTTGAAAAGCGAGGGTTACCAAACCAGAGCAATCCAAACCTTCTTGTGTTAACCCACCGAATTTGTAAGGTGTACCAGTATAAGAACGTGCCGTTTGGACGACTGTTGAGATGGTTCTGCTATTATAATTAGTATTTTCTGTAAATTTAGTGTCCTCTTTTTTGGACGTGTTGTTTTTATTTTTGTTAAAAATGCCGCATCCAATCATCCAAAAAAAAAGGCAAAAAAAGAGAAATCGAGGAAGTCTGTGCATCTGTTGTTTTATTTAGAAACGTTCAATTGCTGAATGTTGGTATAAATAAGTTGTTATTATAATCTTAAAAATAAACTTTTACAAAGTACAAAAAGTGATTGAGGTACAAATTTTGAAATTTTTTAAAATATCTAAAAGTTTGAAAGTCAATGTTTTATAATTAGATTACCCCCCTCAGTATAACTGTGATTCAGCCATTCAACGGCATTAAAAATTACATATCGTTATCGTCAACACCTGCCATGGTTGCCGTTTTGTTCATCAAATAGGCTTTCAGAAAACCTGTGATATCGCCGTCCATGACTGCATCGGTCTGATTTGTTTGATAGCCAGTACGATGGTCTTTGACGCGGCGGTCGTCCATGACATAACTACGGATTTGGCTGCCCCATTCGTTTTTCATTTTTTGCGCCTCAACTTTATCGCGCTCTTCAAGTTGTCGTTGTAGTTCGGCTTCATACAAGCGAGATTTCAGCATTTTTAAAGCCGTTTCGCGGTTCTGAATTTGAGAACGCTCTTGTTGACATTCGACCACAATACCTGAAGGTAAATGTCGAACACGAACCGCCGAATCGGTGGTGTTGACGTGCTGACCACCTGCGCCGCTTGAACGGAAAACGTCCCAACTCAAATCGGCGGGATTGACATTGATTTCAATCGTATCGTCAACGACAGGATGCACAAAAACGGACGAAAAGGATGTCATACGCTTGCCTTGTGCATTGAAAGGACTCACGCGGACAAGCCTATGTACGCCATTTTCACCCTTCAAAAGACCATAAGCATTCTCGCCTGAAATTTCCATTTCAACCGATTTTATACCTGCAGCATCGCCATCGACACTGTTGAGGACTGAAAACTTGAAGCCATTTTTGTCTGCCCACATTTTATACATACGATAGAGCATGGCAGTCCAATCACAAGCCTCTGTGCCACCTGCACCGGCATTAATTTCGAGGATGCAGTCGAAGGCGTCTTCGGGCTTGTCTAAGGTGCGTTTGAACTCAATAGCTTCGATGGCTTCAACGGCGGCATCGTGCGCAATATCGGATTCTTCTTCCGTGGCATCGCCTTCTTTGTAGAGTTCAAACATAAGTTCGGCTTCATCAATCTTGTTGTTCAAGTCAATGTAGTCCGAAACCTGTTTTTCGAGTTTTCGCAGCAATTTCATGGTGGTTTGCGCTCTGTCAGCGTCATCCCAAAATTCTGGATTGCCTGATTTTATTCTCAGGTCTTCTATTTCTCGTTCTGCGTTTTCGACGTCAAAGATACCTCCTCATTACGCCGAGACGTTCCCGTAGAACGCCTAATTGTTCAACTGTCATTTAAGTAGTTGTTTAAAGGTTAAAAAATATAAGTCATTATGTCATTGGTCAATAAGTCATTGGTCATTATGTTACGGTTATAAAGTGACTTAATGACCAATGACTTATTGACAAATGACTTAATGGCAGTTTATTCAATTAATCCACGTCCTTCTTTGCGAATCAATCCCTCTTCTTTGAGTTGTTTCATCAAACGATCTAAAACACCGTTCACAAATTCCTTGCTTTTGTCCGTAGAATACATTTTTGAGACGTCCACGTACTCATTTATTGTCACTTTTGTAGGAATAGTCGGGAAGTAAAGCAGTTCTGCGGTTGCCATTTTCAAGGAAATCATATCCACTGCAGCGACACGTTCAGCATCCCAATTTTTGAGCATCGGTTTGATGATTTCTAGAATTTCGGTGTCATTATTGTATGTTTTAATCAATAATTGCTCACCAAAAGCGAAAGTCAATTTGTCTTCTTCTGTAAAATCACGAATAAACTCCACATCGGAAGGCATAGCCTTAATGGTTTTTTTGGTTGTGCCAATCACTAAACTGTCGTCATCAATCCACGAAGCAGAGAAATCCTCCATCGCTTCGTCGAACATTTCACTTTTATATAAAAATTTATATAATTCCAATAAAACATGGTGATCATCCTCAATGGTTGAAGATGTATTCGACAAATAGGCTTTGTAAGTGTCCGTTTCGAGGAATTTGCGATAAAAAACAGCAATGGTATCACTGTCTGTGCGACCTGTGAGATTGAACTTTTTAATAGCCCTATCGTAAGAACCATGGGCTAAAAACCCTTGAAGTACCTCGTTACGAAACAGCTTAGTTGTGAATAGTTTATCTTTTTCCGTCGGCGTATATTTAGCCTTACGGTTCATTTCATCGCGTTCAGAGTAGCGTGCAGTTTCGATAAGTTGTTGAAGATTAAAGAGATAGAGTTCTAACGTGCGCGTGCCGTAGGAATGATAACGGCGCAACAAGTCGTTGAGCGAAAGGTCTTGGTCACGGCTTTTAGCATACAAAAGCTGCATGACTTTGATGCGGATGTGTCGTCTTGAGAGCATTCAAAGTACTTTTTTGAAGTAGCAAAGATAGTTAATGCCTGTGAGTTGGGTATATTCTTGTAAAAAAAAAGTATGGAATAAGATTTAGGACTAATTTTTGATTGGGTTTTAGTCACAATATATTTTTTATTATTTACATAGAAATAACATGAAACGATTGTTTAAACAAATAATGCCTTTTATTTTCTATAAAATACTTCTGATACTGAGGGGGGGGTATGTATTTGTGTAAGTGTCCTATAATGATAATTAATTCTGCTATGATGAAAATCCGTGTTTGTTCATCTATTCCCGTGATATTGTTACTCTTTTGTATGGGTTTATTGGGCGGTATGCCGTTTTCTGCTTCTGCGCAAACAACCATTACTAAAAGTATTGTTGCTTCAGCCGATGATGCCGAAGAGGAAGGTTCTACAGGTACGACTCCTGGGAGAATGTGGCTTAATAGTTCCGACATAGAGTTGGTGAGTGATTTTGAATCTCCTAGTACGGGTCTTCAAAAAGTAGGCTTGCGTTTTACTGCCATGGCGATACCGCCGGGTGCTACCATCACAGGTGCATACTTAACCTTTCGGGCTATTAGTGCTGATCCTGGTATGACCAATGCCGATGTGACCAATCTGACCATACGGGGACACTTGACTGCCAATTCGACCATTTTCACCTCGACAGCTAATAACATTAGTACTCGCCCATTAACTGCTGCCTCTTCATCATGGACACCACCAACGTGGACAGTGGGGGTCGATTATAACTCGTCGAGTATAATTTCTATCATTCAAGAAATTGTGAACCAAGGCGCATGGGCATCTGGGAATGCCATCTCTCTTATTATCACTGGAACAGGACACCGAGCTTCCTCTTCCTTTGATAGTGACCCTATAAATCCTGCGAAATTAGTTGTGACCTATACAACGGCTTCACCTGGCGGTGTGGCAGGTGCTGGCATTTGGTTAAAAGCCAATCGAGGTTTCACGACGGGAAGTACTTTGACATGGGTAGATCAATCGGGTAATAGTCGAAATGCAGTCCAATCCACGGCTGCCAATCAGCCAACAGTACAGAATAATGTGCACAATTTCAACCCCTCAGTACTTTTTGATGGTGTTAATGATGTTATCCAGTTGCAAAACTTAACGGGTTTACCTACTGGTGCTGCACAAGTACAAGAGTTTGCCGTTGCTAATCATTTGAATATTGCTGGGAATTGGTCGCATATTTTATCCTATGGCTCTGGTGTGACGAATCAGATGTTTAGTTTGGGTAAACAAAACGCTACTGGAAGTGCGACGACCGTGTTATATACAAACGATGCTATAAGTTCGATAACAGAATTTACCAACGGCGCAGCCGTGTTGCTGGATGGAAAATATACAGGTACACAAGGTATTATTTCGACTTATGGTGTTCAAAGGGGTACGATCACAGCGACGGGTAGCAAAACGACTTCAAATGGTTATGTCGGTGCTGACCCAACAGCGGCTTCTATTTGGAATGGCAATATTTCGGAAGTAATTATCTATCCCACTAACTTGAACGCAACACAGACGAATCAAGTTAACTCTTATCTCGCGTTGAAATACGGCATCACATTAGACCAAACGACTGCCCAAAACTATATCGCTTCGGATGGTACAACCGTATATTGGAATGGTACGACGAACAATGCTTACAAAAACAACATTGCTGGTATTGTTAGGGATGACAATTCTGCTTTAAATCAAAAACAATCAAAATCGGTCATTTCGGGTTTACAAGTTGTTATGGGCAATGGTAATACCGTTTCTTCTGATAATGCTTCAAATACAAATGATTTTGTAGCCGACAAATCAGCCCTTGTTTGGGGGGATAATGGCGGTTCTGTATCTGCATGGACAGCTACGGGTGCGCCTTCAGCCAGTTTGATTTTAGCCCGTACTTGGAAAG
This sequence comes from Saprospiraceae bacterium, assembly GCA_043744455.1. Classification (GTDB taxonomy): domain Bacteria; phylum Bacteroidota; class Bacteroidia; order Chitinophagales; family Saprospiraceae; genus JAAFJT01. The sequence continues at coordinate 10,575 of JAYTUQ010000439.1, forward strand.
TACAAGAAACTGGAACAGTCGGTTCTGTAAAAATACAAGTGCCTGATAACAGTGGCATAAATGGTTTGCCTGATGAAGGCAATAATAACATTTATTTATTGGTTGATGCCGATGGCAATTTCAGCAGTGGGGCAACCCTCATAGGTATGGCATTGAATGGAACCAATTGGGAAGCCAATGTGGATTGGACGAATGGGCAGTTTTTTACTTTTGCATCTGTTACAAATGCGCCCGGTGGTGTGTCTACTAATTTATCTCTTTGGCTTAAAGCCGATGCGCATACAAGTACGACAACTGATGGGACGGCTGTTGATACATGGACAAACTCGGCATTAGGTGGACAAGTGAGTACGGCTGCAAGTGGTTATCGTCCACTTTATAAGGTTTCGTCTTCTAATTATAATTATAATCCTTTACTCAAATTTGATGGTATTGACGATTACTTTTCCACACTCAGTGATTTTGGTGTAACGGGTACAAACTCATTCAGCTCTTTTGCAGTCAGCCGCCGTGCGACCGACAATACGATTGATATGTTATATGGCGGCAGTACAAGCGCAGCCAATTCCTTTGGCTTTATGATACACAGCAACGACTTAAGTTTATTAGAAGCGCAAACTATAGGCACAAAACCAGGGTCAAATGCTGCGGCATTGGCGGGTGTGGGTACGATAAAGGGTTTTGTTCGGTCTGCCAGTAATACATGGAAAATGTATCACAATGGGGCAGCAGATGGCACACTTGGCGGCATTACAGCATTTGGCGGTACATTGACCACCTCTAATTTGAATATTGGTGTTGGTGAAGGCATACAACAGCCTTTTGATGGCGATATTGCCGAAATTATCATCCATTCTGGTGCGTTGACGACAACAGATGTCAACAAAATAAATTCTTATCTCGCTATTAAATATGGTATTACGCTTGACCAAACAACCGTTCAAGACTATGTGAACAGTGCGGGGACAGTGATATGGAATGCAAGTATAAATTCAACTAATAAAAATAATGTTACAGGTATAGGACGTGACGATGCTTCTAGTTTGAACCAAAAACAATCTAAATCAATCAATACAACATCCGCTTTGGTGACTATAGGCAACGGTAATACCATTGCCGCCACTAATATTGCCAATAGCAATATTTTTTCTTCGGATAATTCCTTTTTGATTTTTGGCGATGATGCTGCCGCTAATGCTTGGCAAATTACTGAAGCACCCATTGGACGGAAGCGATTGGGCAGAGAATGGAAACTTCAAGAGGTAGGAATAGTGGGTTCTGTCAAAATACAAGTGCCAGCGAATACCTCAAGTTTGGCTACCAAATTGCCAGTTGAAGGAGCGACGGTATATCTTTTGGTAGATGACGACGGTAATTTTTCAAGCGGAACAACTGAAATACCCATGACCCTCAATGGTTCAAACTGGGAAGCAAATGTAGATTTTACGGATGGGCAGTTTTTTACTTTTGCAACGACTTGTTCTTTTTCATTAACAGGCACACAAGTCAATGTAACCACATGTGTGGGTGCTGCAACAGGGTCTATTACACTAACAGCTTCTGGAGGTACTGCACCATATATCTATGATTGGGCTGACATCGTAGGAACAAATAATGTGAAAGACCGCACTGCTTTAAGTGCAGGAACTTATGTGGTTTCAGCAACCGACGTTAACAACTGTCAAGCTGTTACCATTTTTACCATTACAGAACCATCGGCTCTTAATATTTCTACAAATATTACAAATGAAACGCCTACGGGTGCAAGTAATGGTGCCATTACTTTAACTGTATCGGGCGGAACAAGCCCCTACACTTATGACTGGGCAGACATAGTAGGGACAAATGATGTCATGAATCGCTTTTCGCTTACAGGGGGCACTTACAATGTAACAGTAACAGATAATAATAATTGTACGAATTCAACCTCTATAACGGTTGCAACCGTCCCCTTTGCTTACAAACAACTTTATCTTTCTGACCCTTCACAGGCGTTGGATAGGATAGACCCTGTGGCAACGGCTGATGCGACAACAAGCTCAACACCACCCCTCAGTATAACATCTGCTGTGGCGATTGACGCGACAAGCACCAATTTTTCAAGTAACCCGCTTTCAACCACTTTCAGTGTTTCGCACACAACGGGCACTGGCTATAATCGGTTGATGTTAGTCGGTATTTCTCAAAAAAATAAATTGGTTACGGGCGTTACCTATGGTGGCACACCGCTCACATTGGTAGGAGAGGTGCTTACCAATGGCAATGCTCGGATGCACCTTTACCGACTTTTAAACCCGACATCGGGTACCGCCAATGTGGTAGTGACTTTGGATGCAAACCCTGACAAAGGCATCGTTGTTGGTGTTACCACTTTCGCGGGGGTTAACCAAACGACACCATTGGGCACTTTTGCAGGGACAGAAGCAAATTCCTCGGGCCCTGCAATAACTGTAACCTCTGCTGTTGGAGAACTGGTGTACGATGTGGTGACTAAAAGGAACCAAACATTGACAGTCAATGGCGGACAAACGCAGCTTTACAATATTAATACAGGCAGTGAAATCAAGGGCGGTGGAGCAAGCACAAAGCCAGGTGCGGCTTCCGTAAACATGAGTTGGACGGATTCAGGGTCATCGGATTGGGCAATCGGTGCTATTTCTATTAAACCTGCGATACTCGCAACAAATACGACTTTTACCCAAAGCCCTGTGCTTTGTAGCCCTTTGACCATCAAATCAGGTCAGACAATTACGGTTACTAACTATGTGAGTATTCTAAGTGGTTCTATGCCTACCTCACCTAATATAACAGCCGTTTTGCAATATGGGGCAACAAATATCATAACCCTCATAAATCCTACTTATAATAGTGTTACAGGCATATTAACTTGGACGGGTACACTGGGTTCAGATGTGACGATTCCAGCAGGGCAGGCAATAGCCCTTCAAGTTATGACGGCACAAGCGAGTGTCATTTTTACAATAGATTATGACAGCCAAACCAAGCCATCCAAAATTAATTTACCAGTTACTACTTTTATAGATATCCCTTCTTATGCCGTTTATAATGCCCCTTATCCAAGTGGAACTATCATCTCCAATGCCGCAGTAGGAACGAGTGTCTATCCACGTGTTGTGGTGACAGACCCTTTCGGTTTTACCGATATTACAGGATTAAACATCACTATTACGCCACCTAACAGTACGATTTCTGCAACTTCGGTTGCTACCGCTGGTTGTACACGTACTTATGAATATACATGGGTCACACCCGCGTCAAGCGGTACATATACGATACCTGCTACCGCCAAAGAAGGCTTTGAAAATACGGTCACAAATGTAAAACCTCTTTCTTTTGATATATGTACACCAACGATAGGCACACCTATATTTAGCTTAGGGGCGGCATCTACACGCTGTGTAGCCGCTGGTACAGCCAATTATGTTGCGACTTCGACAAATGCAACAGGTATCACATACAGTCTCGATGCAGCGAGTTTAACAGGAGGAAATACCATTAACGCGACCAGTGGCGCGGTAACTTTTATATCAACATGGACGGGTACTTCAATCATAACAGCCACTGCAACAGGCTGTGGCGGTCCTAAAACAGCCACGCACACCGTTACGACGACCCCCTCAGTATCAACACCTATTTTTGCCATTGGAACAACCTCAACGCGTTGTCAAGGTGCAGGTACAGCCACTTATGCGGCGTCAGCATCGAATACAACAGGTATCACTTATACCCTCGATGCGGCAAGCATTACAGGCGGCAATACTATTGTATCAGCGACAGGTGTCGTGACTTATGCAGCAGGTTGGAGTGGCACATCCGTTATTACAGCAAGTGCAGCTGGGTGTAGTGGTCCCCAAACAAGAACCCATACTGTAACAATCACCCCCTCAGTAGGGATACCCATTTTTGCAGCAGGAGGTTCCCCTCGTTGTGCTTTGACAGGCACATATACAGCAACGGCAACAAACTCAACAGGTATAACCTATAGCCTCGATGCAACGAGTTTAGCCGCCGAATGTACCATTAACTCTGTTACAGGAGCGGTGACTTATCCATCTACATGGACAGGTACGAGCGTCATTACGGCGAGTGCCGCAGGTTGTAACGGACCTACAACAGCGACAAAATCTGTTTCTGTTTCTGCTTTTTGTGCGCCCGTTGCTGTTACAGACTATGGAATAGGCTCTGGTGGTTCACCCCTTGTTATCAATGTTTTGGCAAATGATTATGACTTAAACAATAATATTAATGTGGCTTCATTGAGCATTCAGTCACAACCGAAGAATGGTACAGCACTTGTTTCAGGGGGACAAGTTGTCTATCTACCCAATGGTTCTTTTTCTGGTACAGATACTTTTAGGTATCGAATTTGTGATAATACGTCTCTATTCCCGCTTTGTGCAACAGGTACAGTCATCGTTACTGTTGACCCAACCATTTATGATGCTTGTGCTGAAGCAACTCAAAGACACGTCTATTATATCCCTTTTCCTGAACAAGATGCTCGAACAGCACTTTTGGCTTCGCAAAACGCAGGATTAGTCATCAATAATATCAGAACCATTATTAGTCTTAAAATGCCCTATCCGGGTATGATTGTAACTTGGGACCATTGGGAAGATGGTTATGAAACAGACATTAACAACCCCATTCAATCAACAACCAAAGTATGGGGAGATGGCAATCCCTTTAACGGTATTGCACCAGGATATCCTAATGATATTATTCCATCAGGTGGAAGTATCGTTTTCGATAATACCATACCCG